>DATCHY010000204.1:0-8856 GCA_036508065.1 Geomonas sp.
GAACTACATCTGCCTGGAGCGCGCCTCAGGCCGCTTCTGCCGGGCGGTGGAGATCCCTCCCACGGCGGACCTTGACGGGGTGCGTGCGCGCTACCTGCGGGGGCTTTTGACGGTGGTGTTTCCCTGGACCAAGAACAGCAAGACGCATATCCGGGAGATCCCGATTGAGTAAGGAGAGTACGATGGAAAACAGGCAGGAAACCGAAGAACTGAACATACCGGATGTTCTGCCGCTGCTCCCGGTGCGGGACGTGGTTGTGTACCCGTACATGATACTGCCGCTCTTCGTGGGGCGTGAGATATCCATAAATGCCGTAGATTACGCCCTTTCCAAGGACAGGATGATCTTCCTCGCCACGCAGCGGGAGGTGGGGGACGAGGACCCTTCACCGGAGGCGATCTACGAGGTCGGCACCGTCGCTATGATCATGCGCATGCTGAAGCTCCCCGACGGCAGGGTCAAGATCCTGGTGCAGGGGCTCACCAAGGCGCGGGTCACCGAATACCTGGCGGAGAAGCCGTTCTACTCGGTCCGGATCGACCGGATCGTGGAGCCCCCGGCACTGGAGAACACCCTGGAGGCGGAGGCGCTGATTCGCACCGTGAAGGAGGAACTCGGCAAGATCGTGGCTCTCGGGAAGGCGGTCTCCCCCGAGGTGATGGTGATCGTCGAGAACATGCAGGAGCCCGGAAGCCTCGCGGACCTGGTGGCGAGCAACATCGGCCTCAAGGTGGAGGAGGCGCAGGGGCTCCTGGAGGTGGTAGACCCCCTGGAGCGGCTCAAGAAGGTGAACGACTTCCTGAACAAGGAAAGCGAGCTTCTGAACATGCAGGCCCGGATCCAGTCCGCCGCCAAGGAGGAGATGGGCAAGAGCCAGCGCGAGTACTACCTGCGCGAGCAGCTGCGCGCCATCCAGCAGGAGCTGGGCGAGACCGACGCGAGGAGCGAGGAGATCGCCGAGCTCAGAAAGAGCGTCGAGGGCGCCAAGATGCCGGCGGCCGTGGAGAAGGAGGCCCTGAAGCAGCTCGGTCGTCTGGAGCAGATGCACCCGGACGCGGCGGAAGCCGGAATGCTCCGCACCTACCTCGACTGGCTGGTGGAGATCCCCTGGGGCAAGGCGACCAAGGACGCGCTCGAGATCAACCGCGCCTCCGAGATCCTGAATGAGGACCACTACTTCCTGGAGAAGATCAAGGAGCGCATCCTCGAGTTCCTGGCGGTGCGCAAACTTAAGAAGAAGATGAAGGGTCCCATCCTCTGCTTCGTCGGCCCCCCGGGAGTCGGCAAGACCAGCCTCGGCAAGTCGATCGCCCGCGCCATGGGGAGGAAGTTCGTCCGCATTTCGCTCGGCGGGGTGCGCGACGAGGCCGAGATACGCGGGCACCGCCGCACCTACGTCGGCGCGCTGCCGGGGCGGATCATCCAGGGGCTCAAGCAGGCCGGCACCAACAACCCGGTCTTCATGCTGGACGAGCTCGATAAGTTGGGCTCCGATTTCCGAGGCGACCCCTCCTCGGCGCTTCTCGAGGTGCTCGACCCGGAGCAGAACAACAGCTTCTCGGACCACTACATAAACCTCCCCTTCAGCCTGGCGAACGTCATGTTCATCGCCACGGCGAACCAGATGGACACCATCCCCGGTCCTCTTAGGGACAGGATGGAAGTCATCAGCCTGGCGGGCTACACCGAGGAGGAGAAGCTCCAGATCGCCAAGCGCTACCTGGTGCCGCGCCAGATCAAGGAAAACGGCATCACCGAGGATATCATCAACTTCTCCGAGGAGGCGCTGCGCACCCTGATCTCCAAGTACACGCGGGAGGCGGGGCTTCGGAACCTGGAGCGCGAGATCGGCAGCGTCTGCCGCAAGGTGGCGCGCAAGGTAGCCGAGGGGTCCAAGAAACAGTTCAGCATCACCGCCGGGACCGTCGCCAAGTACCTCGGGCCGCCCAAGTTCCTGCGCGAGGAGGAGATGGAGCATAACGAGGTGGGGGTGGTCACCGGGCTCGCCTGGACCCCGGTGGGGGGCGAGGTCCTCTTCGTGGAGGCGAGCGTCATGAAGGGAAAGGGGGGGCTCACCCTGACCGGGCAGCTGGGCGACGTCATGAAGGAGTCGGTGCAGGCGGCTCTCTCCTACATCCGAGCCAGGGCGACCGAGCTGCATCTCTCGGAGGACTTCTACAGCACCATGGACATCCACGTCCACGTCCCGGCGGGCGCCATACCGAAGGACGGCCCCTCCGCGGGGGTCACCATGGCGACCGCGCTCGTCTCGGCGCTCACCCGGACCCCGGTTAGAAAGGACGTCGCCATGACCGGCGAGATCACCCTGCGCGGCAAGGTGCTCCCGATCGGGGGGCTCAAGGAGAAGATCCTCGCGGCGGCGCGTCTGGGGATCAGCACCATCGTGATCCCGGTGCAGAACTTCAAGGACCTGGAGGACGTCCCGAAGACCATCCTCAAGAAGCTGAAGATCGTCACCGCCTCCTGCATCGACGACGTGCTCGCCGTGGCGCTGGAGAACTACCCCCCGCCCGCGGCGCCCAAGGTCATGCCGCCGGAGACGGAGCCTCCCAAGGCGAAGGTGGGGAGGAAGACCGCCGTTGCTCCCGGAAAGGGTGCGGTCCGGGCCGGGGCCAAGGGTTGAAGCTTGCAGAACTCGGCGAGTTCGGCCTGATCGACAGGATCGCGCGGCGGGTCGCCCCCTCGCCCGCGGTCGTTCTCGGCATCGGGGACGACGCGGCGGCGCTCCGGCCGACCCCCGGGACCCTCACCCTGGTGACCTCCGACATGCTCCTCGAGGGGGTGCACTTCGACCTTTCCTTGTGCGACCCGCAGAGCCTGGGGCGCAAATCGCTCGCCGTGAACCTCTCCGATCTCGCCGCCATGGGCGCCAGACCGCGCCAGTTCCTGCTCAGCATAGCACTTCCCGCCACCGTACCGCTGGAGTTCGTCGACGGTTTCATGAACGGCATCATGGAGCAGGCGGAGCGCTTCGGTGTGACGCTGGTCGGCGGCGACACCTGCGCCTCGCGGGGCGGCCTGGCGATCTCCATCACCGCGCTCGGCGAGCAGCTCCCGGAACGGGTCGTGACGAGAAGCGGCGCGGCGCCCGGGGATCTGATCTGTCTTACCGGGACGGTGGGGGAAGCTGCGGCGGGGCTTAATGAACTGAGAAAGGGAGCCCGGCAGGGGGTTCTGGTGGCGAGCCAGCTCGACCCGCAGCCGCGCGTCGAGGCCGGGGTGGCGCTTGCCGAGGCGGGCCTGGTCACTGCCATGATCGACGTGAGCGACGGGGTGCTGGCGGACCTGACCCATATCTGCGAACTCTCGGGGGTGGGGGCCAGGCTGGAGCTTGCGCTGCTGCCGCTCTCGGAGGAGTACCTCGCCGTTTGCGGCGCGGACCCCTTCGCCCTGGCGCTCTCAGGCGGCGAGGACTACGAACTGCTGTTCTGCGTCCCGAAGGGGAGGCTGGCCGAGGTGGAGGCGCTCCTGGCGGGCCTGGGGCTGCGGCTCTCGGTCGCGGGAGAGATCACGGCAGGAAGCGCCGTGGAACTCGTCGATCCGCAGGGGGGCGCGTATCTGCCGGGCAGGCGCGGCTTCGACCATTTCGGCTGAGTAACAATTCAGCACCCCAACTAAGCCACAAGGATACCCGCGAGGGGTATCCCTACGTGAAACAAATTTTGTAGGGGCGCCCGTTGCGGGTGCCCGGGATCCTGAATAGTTACTCCGGCTGAAGCGCTTTAGCCGTCGGTGCAGATCCTGACCGCCACCTTGCGCTCCCGGGGACCGTCGAATTCGCAGAAGTAGAGCGCCTGCCAGGTGCCGAGCAGCAGCTTGCCACGGTCCACCAGCAGGCGCTGCGAGGAGCCGATCATGCTCGCCTTGACGTGGGCCGCGGCGTTTCCCTCGGCATGGGTGAAGTAGTGGGCGTCCGGGACCAGCCGGTCCAGGCAGCCGGCGATATCCCGCTTTACCGCCGGGTCCGCCCCCTCGTTCACGGTGATCCCGGCCGTCGTGTGCATGACGAAGATGTCGCAGCAGCCGCTCGTCACGCGCCCGGCGCCCAGCAGTTCCTCCACCCGCGCCGTGATGTCGATAAGCTCCGTCCTCTCCCTGCTTTTCAGCGTTTACCAACTAGGAGGGTTTGGGTGTTGTCTTTTTGCCCTAAACCACCGGGTTTTGGGCTTTCTCTGCTTTTGGGGTGTAATGTTTTAATTCTCATGGAGCAGCCATTACTGCCTAGTAGGAATTTTGTAAACTTTTGACTGCTGACGAAGGGATGAACGCTGAATGTTGCCCAGGATGACGTTGAAGCAGACGGAATGTCTTCCTGCCACTCTTCTCTGGGACTTTCAATAAAATTCATCCCAACTGTCATTTGTGAATCGAAATACCTCAATCTCACTTGAGCATTGGTCCCACTTGCTCGGATGGGGAATAAAGGCTGCGTAAACCACTCCTGAGCAAACAGCGGCGGCCGTGGGTAAAGGGGGTGAAAAGAGTATGAATTCATTCGTTAGTGAGTGAATGCAAGGGGTTGCCATTGTAAAAGTTTTCCCCACTGTATGAAAACATAGAAAACGAGGCCTTCCATTTTATTGAAAGGCCCTTCTTGTATGAAAACCAGGTATGTGCGGTCTAGAGACCGAGTTCTTCTTCCATGCTGAGGGCAAAATTCTTTGCCCTTCCGGAGGGGGCGATGATGCCGTAGGCAATAGCCTCTTTTAGTTCCGCGTCTGTTGCTCCAGCGTCCCTCGCGACCGCAAGGTGTTTTTTAAGTCAAGTAGGGCAACCGACCGCGACCGCGCAACCGACTCGAATAAGTTCGCGGTATTTAACCTGGAGGACTTCCTCGTACTCGTAGTCAAGGATCTTCTTGCGAATTTTCACCAATGGCCTCCTTTAGTAGAAACGCTAAGTTGCCGGTACGTCAAAAATAAAGTTAGATTGGCCCTTTGGTCAAGATAATTATCACCAATACCCGTAAACATTTATTCCATCATTCCATCAGGATAAACGCACATGGCACTTTTTGCAGCTTGGTTGTCACATCCCCTAGCGGCGGTTCTATGCGTTTGACGGCTCATAATTGCGCGTTATGTAAAGTCCGTCGTTACCAAACGTCAACCCTGTTTACGTGACGCAGCGCTGACCCTCGAAGGATAAATTCTTCTAATTTTGTTTTGTGTACTCCGCTTGCTTTTGAAGAAAGTCTACCTCTCCTGTGTCTGGGATGATCGTTCCATTGATAATGTTTATGTTGATCACAAACCCTGCTAGTCGGTACCAGCGACCGGATTTCGGACCATATATGTACCAGTGCCAGAAACCCCTCCTGTATGTTCGTTTCTCCACCTTCTCTTGGTAATTGTGGATCGACACATACTTCTTAATTGAAATGGGCTTCTTCTCCACCTTCAGGGGTAATCCATTCTTCTTACTGAGCCAGGAATAATCTTCATTCTTGCGGCTATCTGAAACGGAGCTCATCGTTAGTATCCTCCAGACTCTGTGATGATCTCCAGCTTATTCTATTCGTCGTCCCTGATCATAAATTCGCGGAAATCCATTAGTCATAGTTTTCGCCTTAATCATTTTCATTTTGTTCAACTCGTGGGTCACCAGTTCAGGAACCGGTCAACCCTCCAAAATGGGGGATGACCAGTCCGTGAAACATTACATCGAGCAATAAAATTCGTATTCTAAGCTGCCCCCAATAGCTAATAATCATCCTAACGCAGCGGCCTCTTGTGGTCTTTTATCCTTTTGGTTTATTCTTGCCAAGATGTAAGTTTCCCATTTTCAAAATACAAATAGCGATCGCCATAATATACCCATTGCTCGTGAATCCCCCAACTGCCAACACTTTTGTTCCTCTTCATCGGCCACCACCAAAGGCAAATAGCTTGCTCCTGGGTCATGCCTCGAAGAAGTCTCTTCTCCTGAATTGCCCGGACAACTTTTTTGCTCCACTTCTTGGTAAAATTCTCAGTAGAAAGCATCTCCTGCAACGCGTTCAAATCTTCGGCTGCGATCCAGGTCAATTTTCCTCCGGAGGTTTCAACAAGAACGCTGTTAGGCAGGGTGCTACCCTCACCGGCGCGTATCCCTCTGACTACTTTGAGCCGAGAGAGAGCGGGTAAGTCGTTTTCAAAGTGTTTAAGCCAGACCGTTTTCCCAGGAATGATTCCTATGCTTGCGGCGGCCTTGTCTGCGTCACTGTCCGTATTTGCGGCAACCTCAGGATTGTTCTGTGAGTCAAAATCCTCTGCATGGATGCTGCTGGCGAAGCTCAGTGCCGTAATCAGTAATATCAGAACCTTTTTCATCATGTTCAATCTCATTTGCCTCCACCCCCTTGTTATCTTCATGAACAAGCACGGCAAGGGGCCACTCTCTTGGTTGCCGTTAATCATCTTCAATACTAAATTTGGCGGTTTTAGCCATCAAAGTTGATATACAGGACCTGGCGAACCTGCCAAATTCAAAATGAACTGTCCCATGATTCCACTTATTGTCTAGCTGGCTAGGCCCAAACGGCGCTCAGGGTTTCTGCCTGACTTAGCACGAGTTGAATGGCCTCTTCTTGCTTTAAGGGTGGGTATTTGTATTTACGCAAGATGTGCTTAACCATCAGCCGCAGTTGGGCACGGACGCTGTCCCGCACTGACCAGTCTACGCTGGCGTTCTGGCGAAGGCTCTTGGCGAGTTCCTGGGCGATCTTCTTCAGGATCTCGTCGCCCATCTCGCGTACGGCATCTTCATTGTTGGCGAGGGCATCGTAGAAGGCGACTTCGTCGGCGTTCAGGCCGAGGTCGTCGCCGCGGTTGATGGCCTCTTTGAATTTCTTCGCCATGGCGATCAGTTCTTCCATTACCTGGGCGGTTTCTATGGCGCGGTTCTGGTAGCGCTTGATGACGTTTGTGAGAAGGTCGGAAAACTTGGCCTGCTGCACGACGTTGGTGGCGAAACGAGACTTGATCTCGCCTTCCAGGAGGCGCTCCAGTAGCTCTATGGCAAGGTTCCGCTCGGGGAGGTTGCGTACTTCGTTCAGGAAGTCTTCGTCCAGGATGCCGATGTTCGGCTTTTCCAGCCCTGCCGCATCGAAAATGTCGACGACTTCCTCGGAGACTAGGGCTGAGCCTATGATTTGGCGGATCGCCAGCTCGCGCTCTTCATTGGTGTGCTTCTGGCCGCTGATCTCTTTCTTGGTCAGGATCACCTTCACCGCCTGAAAGAAGGCGACTTCTTCGCGCACGGCCTTGGCTTCGTCAAGGGTGCAGCAGAGGGTGAAGGCCTTGGTCATGGATAGTGCTGTGTCGGCGAAGCGCTTTTTGCCGTCTTCGAGTCCTAGCACGTGGTTGGCGGCTTTGGCCAGGATGGTGTGACCGCCGGTCAGAAAGCCGGAGTAGTCGAAGTCGTGCAGCATGGCCTGCAGCACGTCGAGCTTCTCTTCCAAAACGGCGTAGGCCTCGCAGGCGTCGACAGTGGGGCGTCCCCTACCCTTGCTCGCAGTGTATTCCTTAAGGGCGAGCTTCAGGTCGTTGGCTATCCCGATATAGTCAACCACCAGGCCACCCTGCTTGTCGCGGAAAACGCGGTTGACGCGGGCGATGGCCTGCATCAGGTTGTGCCCCTTCATAGGCTTGTCTATGTACATGGTGTGCACGCAGGGTACGTCGAAGCCGGTGAGCCACATGTCCCGCACAATGACCAACCGCATCGGGTCGCCGGGATCCTTGAAGCGTTTTTCCATGCGTTTTTTGACCTGCTTCGAATAGATGTGGGGGCGCAGCAGCGGCTTGTCGGAGGCGGAGCCGGTCATGACGATCTTGATGACCCCCTTTTCTGGGTCCTCGTCATGCCAGTCAGGGCGCAGGGCAATGATGGCGTTATAGAGGTGGACACAGATGTCCCGGCTCATGGCTACCACCATCGCCTTGCCTGTCTGGGCCTTACTCCGCTCCTCGAAGTGCTCCACTAGGTCGAGCGCCACTCGCTTGATGCGAGGCTCGGCGCCCACGACCATTTCCAGAGCCGCCCACCGGCTCTTGAGCTTCGCCTGCTGGTCGTCTTCCTCGTCTTCAGCCAGCTCGTCCACTTCGTCGTCAATCTTGGGCAGCATCTCAGATTTGAGCCCCAGTTTCGCGAGGCGGGACTCAAAATAGATTGCGACGGTCGCCCCGTCATCGCGGGCCTGCTGCATATCATAAACGCTGATGTAGTCGCCGAACACGGCCCGGGTGTCGCGGTCCTCGGAGGAGACGGGGGTGCCGGTGAAGGCGACGAAGGTTGCGTTGGGGAGCGCGTCCCGCAGATGCTGGGCATAGCCCACCTGATACCCTTTGGCATCCCCCTTGAACTTTGCCTCAAAGCCATACTGGGTGCGGTGCGCCTCGTCGGCGATTACCACGATGTTGTGGCGGGCAGATAGGACCGGGAAACTGTCTTCGTCCTCGCCCGGCATGAACTTCTGGATGGTGGCAAAGACGATCCCGCCCGAGGGGCGGTTCGCCAGCTTTGCCCGCAAGTCTGGCCGCGTCTCGCACTGCACCGGCTCCTCGCGGAGCAGATCCTGGGAGAGCGAGAAGACGCCGAACAGCTGTCCGTCCAGGTCGTTTCGGTCGGTAATGACCACGATGGTCGGATTTTCCATCGCCGCATCGCGCATCACCCGCGCCGCAAAGCAGGTCATGGTGATGCTCTTGCCTGATCCTTGGGTATGCCAGACCACGCCCCCCTTCTGGGTTCCTCCCGGGCGGGAGGCTGCCACTACATGATCGATGGCAGAGCGCACCGCGTGGAACTGGTGGTAGCCTGCGATCTTCTTGATCAGGGTGCCGTCATCCTCA
>DATCHY010000205.1:0-5653 GCA_036508065.1 Geomonas sp.
CGTGACGGCACGGTTTGCCGACCCGGGGGCGCTGATGCAAAGTGCTGCCACGGGCCAGACCCAGGCGCTCCCCGTGGCAACCCTTTCGGCAACCGACCGGCTCCGGATCTATTTCTACCTCGACCAGAAAAGTGCCAGCCAGGTGAAGCTCGGGGACCGGGGGGTGGTCGCCGACGCGGCGCGGCCGGAGTTCAAGTTTCCCGCCCAAGTGAGCAGGATAAGCGGCGAGCTCGACCCGAAGAGCCGCACCATGCTGTGCGAACTCGACTTTGCCAACGCACCTGAAAGGATTCCCGCCGGAGGGTTCGTGCAGGTGACCCTCACCCTGGCTGCGCCCCCCTACGTTCAGGTGCCGGCAACTGCCGTGTACCAGCGGGGGGAGCAGAGCTTCGTGGCGGTGGTCGGAAACGACAACCGGGTCGCCTTCAGGAAGGTGACAGTTGCCGAAAGCGACGGCAAGCTGCTCAGCCTGAGCGAAGGGGCGAGGGAGGGGGAACGCGTTGCCCTCAATCCGGGCACCGGGCTCTCGGAGGGGGATCTGGTGCAGCCGGAGCAGCCAGCACAACAAAACCGGCCGGTGCAGCCCACGCCGAAAGAAAGGCCATGAATCGGGATGGTTCATGCGGGTCGACAATCGCGGCAGGAATGCCGCTCCAGTAGGATTTATACGTGACGGAAGATTGGACTGACACAGTGCGGAGACGCATGCAATGCGTCTCTACCACTGTCATGCAGTGCCCCTGAAAGGCAGCAAGACGCATTGCATGCGTCTCGGTGACAGATCGGGCAAAGAGGTCGCTTTCTTTAATGACGCGGGCTAATCTTTCTGCGATACTGTGCGCCATGGAACTGGAGCCGGAACATAGCGAAACGCCCGAGGAAGAGTGGTTCGCGATCCCCATTGGTCGTGTGGACCCTACCGGCACCGGTGCCCTCTCGGAGCGAAGGGCACGCCTCTGGGCACTGGTGCTAGAGGCCCGCTATCTCGATAGCCGCATCGAGAAAGGCGAAACGGGATGGCAACTGCTGGTACCAAGGCCAAGCTTCGACGCGGCCTGCAGTGAACTCCGCAAGTTCGTGGAGGAGAACCGGAACTGGCCCCCGTTGCTCCCGCCGGTCCGCCCCATGATCGAAAATACCCTGCCGACGCTCTCTATTCTCATCCTGCTCGCCACTTTTCACAATATTACCGGGCTCGGCATAACCCTCCTGGGCCGGCACCCCGTCGACTGGGTCGAGATCGGCAACGCCCATGCCAGCCAGATCCTGAGCGGCCAATGGTGGCGGCTGGTCACCGCGCTCACCCTCCATGCCGACTGGCTGCACCTTCTCAGCAATCTCGCGATCGGCGGGGTCTTCGTCATCTTCCTGTGCCGCGACCTCGGCTCGGGACTCGCCTGGACCCTGCTCCTTGGCTCCGGCATTCTGGGCAACCTCGCCAACGCATACGTGCAGCTGCCAAGCCACAGCTCGGTCGGTTCCTCAACTGCCGTCTTCGGAGCCGTCGGCATCCTGGGCGCCCTCAGTGTGGTGCGCTACCGGCACCACCTGCGCAGGCGCTGGCCGGTTCCCGTCGCTGCCGCCCTCTCCCTGCTGGCGCTTCTCGGGACGGAGGGGAAGCAGACCGACCTCGGTGCGCACCTCTTCGGTTTTCTGTTCGGATTCGGTCTCGGGTTGCTGGCGGAGTGCCTGGTGGGATATTTCGGGCGCCCCGGGCGCTTGCTCAACGCTTTGCTGGCTCTGTCAAGCGCCAGCGTCGTTCTCGGCGCCTGGTGGTCGGCCCTCAGGTTCGCGCCTTAGACTGGGATCAACCTAGTAAAGTAATGAGGAGCGGTGGGAAAACTCAGACCAACCAGGATATTTCTTGCCACAAAAAGGCACAAAATACGCAAAAAAATTATTAAGCTTCCTGACTAGCGCTGATCTTCCGCTGGAGAAACTCCCTCCCCTTCAAGGGGAGGACCGGGGTTGGGATGGGCAAATTCGGCATAAAAACATCCCCGTCCCCCACCTGACCTCCCCCTTGAAGGGGGAGGAACATGATCTGCGGAAGATTAGCACCAATCAGATTAAGATTTTAATTTTTGTGCATTTTGTGCCTTTTTGTGGCTAATCTTCTTTATGTTTTGCGTGCAGGGCGTTTCTGATCAGCGCCCCCTATGTTCGCCACGATCGCCACGATCGCCACGATCACCATGGTCGCCATGGTCGCCCCTTCCCCCATGGTCGCCCCGTCCACGGTGCTCTCCCCCCTCATGTCTGCCTCGGTCGTGCTCTCTGCGCTCCCGCTTCCACTGGCCGTACGGCACCCGGCGCTCCCGCACGTACACGCGCCGGTAATCCCTCGGGACCCGGTAGACTGGCGGCGGGATGATGCGGCGCGAAACAGCCCTCCAGGGGCCGTTGTAGCCCCGGGCCCGGTACCAGCGCTCCCCGCGCGGAGACCACCAGTAACCGTCATAAAAGAAGACGTCGAAGTCCACTCCCGGCACAAAATAAACCTGCGATCCCGGGACCATTACGACCTCGGGGGGCTCGGCAACGACGATCGGCGGCGGGCCGAGGTTAACGTTGACCCGTACCTCGGCTGCCGCCTCCAGTAAGGGTGAGGCCCCCAACAGCGCCGCGAGAAGAAGCGCCGGACCGGTTATCTGATAATCCCGTTTTCTCATAGATACCTCCCTTGCTGCAGCAAGCGCACCCGGGTGGAGTTCGTCGCCGCGGATTGATGCCCGGATCAAATCGCCACCTCAGCACGCTTATTGACGCTGGGATTGCTCACCTGATCTGTGGGCCAACAGCTTATATTTATCAGCAAATTACGACAATACAACCCCGTGCCTGAAGTGACCAGTCGAAATACCGCCTCCCCCCTTGCTCTCCCCCTCTGGAACCATGCATTGCTACATATATTTTCACTAAAAATAAATCTAAGAGGATAGTTATCCACACTCTACAAGATGGAAATATTTTATTTCCAGCTTATGCCAATAACTGCAGCTATTAAAGGCAACAATACTTGACTATCAAGCATCTGTACTTATACTAAATACGGCGTATTTTTAAATGCTTACGGATTATTAAACATACTGCAGCCATACAATTAATTAGAAACATGACCTATCACTGTCATCATCGGAAACTGCATTCATCAGGCGAAAAAAGGAGGTAAAAGACATGAGAACAGACATCAGGATCAAAATGAAACTCTTTATTGGTTTTGGCATCATAACACTTTTGGCCACCGTGATAGCACTTACAGCAATCTACTCGGTATCAGCTTCCGGTACAAACTTCAACAACCTACTGAATGCGCGCCTGCCACAGATGAATAGAGTGGCGCTCATCAACCAGACGGCTTCTTTAAACGCACTGTCCTTAAGCGAAGCGATGATGATCGAGGATACGGAAGCGGTCAGAACTCACCTGGCGACACTTGCCCAGAGCCAGAAGACAAACACAGAGAACTTTGAGAAGCTCAAAGCGTCACTTTCTTCTGAGAAGGAGAAGTCACTTTTCCAGTCCGTCACCAGTAGGAGGGCTCCTTACTCCAGCACCCGCAGCCAGGTGGTTGCTCTGTTGACGGAAGGCAAAAAAGAGGGGGCTTTGAAGGCGCTGAGGGAACTCAGGCCGCTGCGTGAGGCATACCAGTCCGCCTTGGGTGAACTGGGCAGTTATATTCTGCAAGAGACAATACTTGACGGTAACGTCGCTCAACAGGGAGCCAAGGCGGCCCAGATCGCTATTATCGTCCTGATGATCGTGTCGGCGCTCATTACGGCCCTGGCGGCCTACTGGATCGTCACCAGCATCACCAGACCGCTGAACGCCGCGGTTGAAACTGCCGACAGGATCGCCGAAAGGGACCTGACGGTCCAGGTCGCGGGGATCGACGGCACCGAGACGGGCCGGCTGATGGCGGCCATGGGGAACATGGTGCAAAACCTGCGCGAGATCGTTTCCCAGACTACGGAAATCTCCGTCAGCATCGCTTCCTCTTCGACCCAGCTCCATGCGACTTCGGAGCAGATCGCCACCGGCGCAGAGCAGGTTGCCTGCCAGACCCAAACCGTGGCGACGGCAAGCGAACAGATGTCCGCCACCTCGAACGACATCGCCCAGAACTGCCATGCCGCCGCCCGCAGCTCGCAGCAGGCAAGCAGCGCAGCGGAAAGCGGGGCGCAGGTCGTGGCGCAAACGGTCGAGGTCATGAACCGGATAGCGGAGCGGGTCAACGCGACCTCGCGGACGATAGAAAGCCTCGGCGAGCGTTCCGACCAGATCGGCGCCATAGTCGGTACCATCGAGGACATTGCCGACCAGACCAACCTCCTGGCACTCAATGCGGCGATCGAGGCGGCGCGGGCCGGCGAACAGGGACGAGGCTTCGCCGTAGTCGCCGATGAGGTGCGGGCCCTCGCAGAGCGGACCACGAAGGCTACCAGGGAGATCAGCGAGATGATCAAGGCGATCCAGTCGGAAACCAAAGGGGCGGTAAGTGCGATGGAGGAGGGAGTGCGCGAGGTCCAGCAAGGGACGGAGGAGGCGGCGAAGTCGGGAAGCGCCCTGCAGGAGATCCTTGACCAGATCAACGCGGTCAGCCTCCAGGTGAACCAGATCGCCACGGCCGCCGAGGAGCAGACCGCAACCATCAGCGAGATCACCGGCAACATCAACCAGATCTCGGACATCGTGCAGCGCTCGGCACAGGGCTCGCAGGATTCGTCCATAGCGGCCGCACAGCTTGCCAGCCTCTCGGACGATCTCAGCACCCTGGTCACCCAGTTCAAAATCGCCTGACGCGGGAGGCAGGCCCGATCCGTTCGTCAGCAAGATGCCTGCGAGCGGGTCAGGCTGCCAAGGAAAACACCATGAGAGGCGCGACCAGCACGGTTTTTCTGAGCGGAGACGTCATGACCGGCAGGGGAATCGACCAGATCCTGCCGCACCCGAGCGCCCCGCAGATCTTCGAGGGGTACCTGAAAGACGCGCGCGGCTACCTGGAACTGGCCGAGCAGGCAAGCGGCGCGATCCCGATACCCGCGGATTTCGGCTATCCCTGGGGAGACGCCCTTTCCGTCTGGGAAAAAATGTCGCCGGATTTGCGCATCATCAACCTGGAGACCAGCGTCACCACGAGCGAGGATTACTGGAAGGTAAAGGGTATCAACTACCGGATGCATCCGGCAAACGCCCCCTGCCTGACGCAGGCCCGCATCGACGCCTGCTCGCTCGCCAACAACCACGTGCTCGACTGGGGATATTCCGGGCTCAGGGAGACGCTCAGCACCTTGCAGGGTGCCGGGGTGAAGACGGCCGGGGCCGGCCGGGATCAGGAGGAGGCGTCAGCGCCGGCACGGCTCGAGGTCCCGGGGAAAGGTGTGGTGCATCTCTTCAGCTTCGGTCTGGAAACGAGCGGCATCCCGGCGGTTTGGGGAGCCACCGGTACCGGGCCGGGTGTCAACCTGCTGCCGGACCTTTCGCACTCGACAGTTTCGCGCATTGCGGCGCAAGTCAAAGCGGTAAAAAGGGAGGGTGATACGGCCATCGCCTCGCTGCACTGGGGGGACAACTGGGGTTTCGACGTAACGCGGGGCGAGATCCAATTTGCCCACCGGCTGATAGAGGCAGCCGGCGTCGACATCGTGCACGG
>DATCHY010000206.1:0-3930 GCA_036508065.1 Geomonas sp.
AAGCGCTCAAGGCGTCCCCCGCCGACCCGGCGGTCCACGCCGGCCTGGCCCGATGCTACGACAACCTTCGCCAACCGGAAAAGGCTGAAGCGGCCTACCAAAAGGCGCTGCAGATCGACCCCGGCAACGAGGCCACCCGCCTCGCCCATGCAGAATTCTACCGGAAAACGAACCGGCTTGGCGAGGCCATAGGCGAGCTGAGCAAGGCTTCAGTTGCCAATCCGCAGAGCAGGGAGATCCACAGGCTGCTTGCCGAGAGCTACCGGGAAAAAGGGGATACCGGCCGGGCCCGGGAACAGTACCGGCTCGCCGGAATGGATGTGTCGATCGATCCTGATGATTACCTGCGCAAGGGGGACGAATACCTTGCGGCCAAGTCGTACGACAAGGCCGCGAGCGCGTACCGGGTAGCCCTGAAGGGAAAACCTGACTGGCCCAAGGCCCAGCAGGGTCTGGCGGAAGCGGAGATGGCTGCCGGGCACGACGACGCCGCCATCGAGGCTTTCCGGCGGGTAGTCCGCGGCAACCCGAAGGATACCGACAATCTCTACAATCTCGGCGTCCTGTACGAAAGGAAGGGGCTGCTGGACGAGGCCATCGCCGCGTACCGGCAGGCTCTGCAGGATGTGCCGCCAAACGCTGACGCGCTCAGGCGGCTGGCGGACATCTACTTCCTGCGGGGGAATTTCCCGCTCGCCATCGAGCAGTACCAGGCGCTGATCAGGCTGCGCGGAGACAACCCGCTGCTCCACCTGAAGCTGAGCAAGGTCTATGAGAAGAGCAGGGATTACAAGGGCGCCATCGCCGAGTATCAGACCGCGCTGCAGCTCGACCCGGACAATCTGGAAGCTCACAAGGAGCTGGCGACGCTGTACTGGAAAAGGGGCGGGCTTGACGGCGCCATAACGCATTACCGGGAGGTCCTTCGGCTGAAAAAGGAGGATAAAGACGCCAGAGCTGCACTGACGTCGCTATACGTGAAAAAGAAACAGTACGGCGAACTGCTGTCGCTGCTCAAGGATAATGTGGATCTTGCACCCGACGATCCGAACAGCCATTACAAGCTCGGCCTGGTTTACGAGTTTCAAAAGGATCTCGAATCCGCCATCGCCCAGTACGCGCGCACCATCGAGCTGCAGGGCGATCACGCCAAGGGGTTGAACGCCTTGGGAAGGCTCTATATGAAGACGGGACGCCTGGCCGAGGCAAGGCGGTCCCTGGAGGCGGCGAGGAAGGCAGATCCGACGCTCGCGGAGCCGCAGATGCTCTTGGCCAATATGCGGGACGACCTCTCGGATGAACCGTTGCACCCCGTGAAAAAGGAACACCTGAAGAAAGGTTCCAGTCACAAAAAGAAGCCGCATGCCGCCATAAAGAAAAAGCAGGCGGGTAAAAAGAAGCAGCAGGATAAAAAGAAAAAGCAGACGGGTAAAAAGAAACTGAGGATATAAGGAAAAAGAAGGCAGCTAAAAAGAACAAAACAAAACCTGACTAGCGCTGATCTTCCGCTGGAGAAACTCCCTCCCCTTCAAGATAAAAACATCCCCATCCCCCACCTGACCTCCCTTGAAGGGGGAGGAACATGATCTGCGGAAGATTAGCACCAATCAGGAAACAAAATAAGTGGTCATCTGCGCTGCCGTAGGGGCGACCCGGTGGGTCGCCCTGCCTTCGATTCCGGGTTACGTAGAGTGTTGACAGAAGTGAATAAGATGGATATTGTATTCAGAAATCCGAATATATCCATGGAGGCCCAAATTATGCCTATTATTGAGTACGCCTGCGTAGCATGCGGTAACCACTTTGAAAAGTTGCAGAAATCCGCCGCGGCCTGTCAGGCTGAGTGTCCGGAGTGCGGTTCTGCCGAGGTTGAAAAGAAACTTTCGATATTTTCATCGGCGGGGGCTTCATGCTCGACTGCACCTTCCGGCGGTGGCTGAAGGTTCTGACGACGCCAGTTTGGCGTTAATTATTTTGTTGGATCTGCATACCCCATCCCTCTCCTAACCTCCCCCTTGAAGGGGGAGGGACTCTATGGCTGAAGATTATTCCTAATCCGGATTATGCTTGACCATGCTTCGAAGTGCGACTATTATGCGAATGGACATTCACATGAGGTGGCGACGTTGGAAAAGAAAAGCACTCGAGTTCGGAAGGAAGAAATCGTCCAAGCGGCCCTGGAGGTTATCGGCAGCAAAGGGGTGCGCGCTCTCACCATTGCCGCCATCGCCGATTCGGCCAGCATGAGCGAAGCCAATATTTACCGGCATTTCGGCGGAAAAGAGGATATCTATTTCGCCCTGGCGGAATTCATCGGGAGCGCCGTCATGGGTAAGGCCGCCGCCGTAGCCGGAGGAAGCCGAAGCCCGCTGGAAAAATTGGAGACCATTTTTTTCTCCCACATCACCCTGATTGCGGAGCACCCGGGGATTCCCCGCTTCGTCTTCTCTGACGATATCCATCTGGGGCATCGCCGCGTCGCTGAAACTCTGGCGCTGCGCCTGGGCAATTATCTGGAAACCATAACTGGAGTCATCGCCGCAGGGATCGCCGAAGGAGAAGTGAGGCCCGCGCTGTCCCCCCGGGAAACGGCTCTGACACTCATGGGCATGATCCAGTTCACCGCGCTGCGCTGGACCATAGGTAATGCCTCCTTCGAGATACGACCGGAGGCGGAAAAGCTCTGGCAAAATTTCCTGAGCCTGGTCCGGTGATTTTTTTAGCCCATCATGTGAATGTGTGATCACCTGGAATTCAACTTTCAGCATCTGGACGGAAGCCACCCATGAAAAGATACCTGCTCATTCTCGTTGCTCTACTTATTCAGACTCAGCCTGCTTATGCTGCCTCCCTGACGCTTGAGGAGGCGCTGACAACGGCTCAGAAGAACCATCCCCGGATCGTCGAGGCCAGGGAGAATCTGGCCGGTGCCGAGGCGAGAACGGGCCAGGCCGTGGCGAACTATTACCCCCAGATCGGCATCGCCGCCGACTGGAGCAGGGGCCGCTCTTTCCTTACGGCCTTGGAAAGCATCAGAACGGTCGAAGTCAACACGGATGTACTGTATCTGAAGCAGACCATCTACGATTTCGGCCGCACTACCGGGGCGGTAGCTGCGGCCCGCAGCAACCGTGATGCCGTTGACAAGGCTCTCTCCATTACCCGGCAGGATTTAACCCTGCGTGTCAAAGGCGCCTTCTATCTGTTATTTGCCGCCGAGAAACAGGTAGCTGCTACCAGGGAGACGGTGCAGGCACGAGAAGATGTGCACCGGCAGGCTCTGGAGTTTTTCAACCAGGGGGTTCGGGCCAAGGTGGACGTAGCAAGGGCCGAGGCGAATCTCTTTGCTGCCAGGACCTCTCTCATCCGTGCGGAGAACAACCGTGAAATAGCTCGGGTGGAACTTGCCAATGCCATGGGACTTGCCTCGCTTGGCGAATTCTCTCCCGTTGAACCGGTTCCTGTTCCGGTGGCACTGCCCGATCGGGACCTGGCGTACCGGGGTGCGCTGGCAAACCGTGCCGAGCTGCAACAGTTGACCGCCCTGGAATCGGCAGCCGCTGCCAATCTGAAAACGGCAAAGGGGAGCTATCTGCCGATTCTGTCCGGCACGGCGAGCGTCGGTTATGCCGATCGCGACTTTCCGCCAACCGGAAAGGTCTGGGCTGTCGGACTCAATCTGACCGTGCCGCTTTTCTCCGGATTCTCCTCTCTGGAGCAGGTTCGCGAAGCCAGAGCAAACATCAACTCAGTCACCGCCCGGCAGGACAACTTCAAATTGCAGATCGCCAAGGAGGTCCAATCCGCCTGGCTTGGGGTGAACGAGGCATCGGCCCGGCTTGCCTCGACCGAGAAGGAGGTCGCAGCCGCCGGTGAAAACAAGGCGCTGGCAGAAGGCCGCTATCATGAAGGTGTCGGCAGCATCATCGA
>DATCHY010000207.1:0-2221 GCA_036508065.1 Geomonas sp.
TCAACTATAAATGAGCGGATGAAAAAAGCAAGGAGTAATTGGGGACTGGGGGCTAGGGGCTGGGGATCTTTTGCTTCTACTAGCCCCTAGCCCCTAGCCCCTGATTCTCAGCCCCTGATTCTATTGACACGGGCTTGGCTCTGGGCGATAGTGGGCAAAAGTTTGAGACGGAGGGGTATCTGCGTTACTACCCGGTAAATCTGGACCTTAACGGCAGGTGCGTGGTGCTGGTCGGCGGGGGAGCGGTTGCGGCCCGCAAGGCCCTGCGGCTGGTGGAGGCGGGCGCGCGGCTCACCGTGGTCGCTCCGCTTGCCGAGGACCGGATCGCGGCACTCGCGGCGGCGGGAAGCCTCGTCCATCTGAAGAGATGCTATCTCCCCGGTGACCTGGAGGGGGCGCTGCTCGCCTTTGCCGCCACGGACGACGCCACGGTGAACCTTGCCGTCGCCGCCGAGGCGAAGGAACGCGGCATCCTGATCGACGTGGTCGACGCTCCCCGGGAGGGTGACTTCACCACGCCTGCCGTGCTTTCCAGGGGAGATCTGCTGATCACCGTCTCGACCGCCGGGGCGAGCCCCGGTCTGGCTCGGCGCATCATCGGGGAGCTGGAGCCGCTCTTTGGTGAGGAATACGCCGAGTCGGTCACTCTTTTAGCTGCGATTCGTGAAAAGATATTGACTCAAAAGGGGGGGAGCGCATACAATGACCGGGTTTTTGCCGAGCTGGCAGCGCTGGACCTCCCCGCGCTGATCAAAAACGGCCGAAGCGATGTACTGGACCAGATACTCCTGAAGCTCTCCGCTTCCGGGCCCCAAGCGGTCCCGGATGGAGCTGAAAAAAAGGATCCTTCATGAATGCCTTGCTCTTCAACAGCACACTGGTCATCTACGCTGTCGCCACCGTCCTCTACCTGAGCTTCCTGGTAAAGCCCAAGCAGATACTCGGGCGCGCCGGTCAGGTGGTCCTCGCCATCGGGTTCCTGGTGCACTGCGGCTTCACGCTGAGCCGCTACCTGGAGGCCGGTCACACCCCGATCACCAACCTGCACGAATCGCTCTCCTTCTTAAGCCTGGCGGTGGTCGGCATCTACCTTCTGTGCGAGAACCGGTACCGGGTCTTCATCCTAGGCTCGTTCATCACGCCGCTGGCGCTGCTGATCCTCGCGCTCTCGGCGTCCTTCTCCTCGGTGATCCTCCCGCTGAACCCGGCCCTCAAGAGCAAGTGGCTCCTGGTCCACACGGGAATGGCCTTTCTGGGGTACGCCGCGTTCGCCATCTCTTTCTGCGTCAGCATCATGTACCTGATCCAGTCCCACTTCCTGAAGAAGCGCCGGTTAGGCACCCTGTTTCAGAAGCTGCCGCCGCTCGACATGCTGGACGAGCTCAGCTACCGCTGCCTTACCTTCGGCTTTCCCCTGCTCACCTTCGCCATCATCTCCGGTGCGATCTGGGCCGAGACCGCCTGGGGCACCTACTGGAGCTGGGATCCGAAAGAAACCTGGTCCCTCATCACCTGGTTCATCTACGCGGCGCTGCTGCACGGCAGGCTCACCACCGGCTGGCGCGGCAGGAAGGCCGCCATGCTCTCCATATTCGGTTTTTTCATCGTGATCTTTACCTTCCTCGGCGTGAATCTTCTGCTGGGGGGGCTGCACAGCTACAAATGAGGCGCATCGATGCGGCAGCCGCGCTCGGTTGCAATTCTGAGGAAGGGGCAGGACGTATATGAATATTATCGTTGTTGGGCTCTCTCACAAAACTGCCGGAGTCGAAGTCCGGGAAAAGGTCGCCTTTGCTCCCACCCAGATGGAGAAGCCGCTCAACGCCGTGGTGGCGCTGCCCGACATCACCGAGGCGGTGATCGTTTCCACCTGCAACAGGGTGGAGATCTACGCTACGACCCGGGACGTGGCGGGCGGCATGGCCAGGCTCAAGCGTTTTCTCTCCGACTACCACAATGTCCCTCTGGAGAAGCTGGAGAGCCACCTCTACTGCTATCACGGGGAGGACGCGACGCGCCACGTGTTCCGGGTCGCCTCGAGCCTTGATTCCATGGTGGTGGGCGAGCCCCAGATCCTGGGCCAGATCAAGACCTCCTACGGTTACGCTGCGGAGTACAAGAGTTCAGGGATCATACTGAACCGGTTTCTGCACAAGGCGTTCTCGGTCGCCAAGAGAGTCCGTACCGAAACCAAGATCGCCTCCTCGGCCGTCTCGGTCGC
>DATCHY010000208.1:0-4914 GCA_036508065.1 Geomonas sp.
AAATAAACAATTTACACTGGCTAATCTGGTGCTAAGATTTTTATCTACTGACACGGGGACCGGCATGGGAAACGATATCCTGATCTCCATCATTGCAGTGGAACGCGAAATCGAGCAACGGCTGGCAGCTGAGGAGCGACGCGCGGCGGAAATGCTGGACACCCTTCGGCGAGAGCTGGAGGAGACGGCCACCCGGGAAGGTGAGCGCTTGGCGGCATCCGTTGGGCTAACCGTGGCGGCCGCCAGAACCAAAGCGCAGGTGCGTGCCGATGCCGTCGTGCGCCGTGCGACAATTCGGGCGCAACAGCTGGAAGGTCTCGATGATGAGACCCTTGAGCGCTGCATCTGGAAGCATCTCCCCAAGATCATCCGGGAGCAAAACCGATGATTGCCAGGATGGTCAAAGTCCAAATCGCCGGACCCAATGGGATGCTTCTGGAGGTGCTGACCCTTTTGCGTGAACTGGGGCTGGTCCAGATCGAACAGGACAGCACCGGTTTTATCGCGGCGGGGGACGAGAAGATGGTACGCGCGCTGCTCCTCGATGAAAAGACCGTGGCTGAACGGGTCTTTTACGAGGAACTCCGGGCAAGGATTGACGAGCTCTTTTCCTGCCTGCCGCGGTTGGAGGCACGACAGAGCTATCTCGACCCCGGCAGCGTGCTGGAATCCATAGCCGAAACCGTCCAGAGGCACGGTGCCATCTGCCGGGAGTGGTGCAGGAAAAGGGAGTCCCTCCAGAAGGAACTGGCTCAACTGAACAGATACAACGCTTTCCTTGGCGCGCTGGAACCCCACCTGAGCAGGTTGAGTCTGAAGAGCGGCCTGGAATTCATCGGGGTGACCATCAGGGAGCCGGAGGGACTGGAAGAACTGATGCGTGTCATGTCCCGGCTGACACAGGACCGGTTCGAAATTCTTAGCAACAGGGCGGCAGACGGCACCCTCGCCGGCCTGATCATCCTGGAAAAGGGGATTGCGGAAAAGGTGCGCTCCCTTCTCGGTGAGCAGCATGTCCCGGAGATGACCTTCCCGGAGGCATTGGCGGAGGTCCCGTTCCTGGAAAAGATCAGCATTCTGCAGACAAGAATCGAGGAGGCGACTGCCGAGCTTGCCGCCATCGACGGGGAACTGGCACGGTTTGCCCAGCGCTGGGGAGCCATCTATGCGCGGGTGCGGGATTGGATCGACGACCGTCTCGCCCTGCTCAAGAACGTAGCGTACCTGCACCAGACCTGCATGTGCTTCATTATCCATGGCTGGACGCCGGAGCAGGATCTGGCAAGGCTTGAGAAAGAGGCAGACAGCACGTTCGGCGGCGAGGTGGTCGTTGAGAAGAAGCAGGTACTGGAACAGGACCTGGACCAGGTCCCGGTTTCCCTGAGCAATCCACCCTATTTCCGCCCCTTCGAACTGTTCGCCCGGCTCCTGCCGCTGCCGCGTTACGCATCTTTTGATCCGACGCCCTTCATCGCCATCGGTTTCCCGCTCTTTTTCGGCATGATCCTGGGTGACGCCGGTTACGGGATCATCCTGCTGGGGCTCGCCCTGGCCCTGGCGAGGCTCTTCAGAAAACGGGACACGGTCCGGGACGCGGCGAAGATTCTGCTCATCTCTTCCTGCTATACCATCCTGTTCGGCGTTCTCTACGGCGAGTTCTTCGGTGAGGTCGGGGCACGGCTCCTCGGGATGGAAGGTGCGTTCATCATCGAGCGGCGCCAGGCCATTGTGCCGATGCTCTATTTCGCTCTTTCCATCGGCATGGCACATGTCATACTCGGGCTCCTGCTCGGAGTTGTCACAGCCCTGAAGAGAAAAACCGGGCGCGAGGCACTGTTCAAGCTGGTGAATGTAGTCGCCGTGCTTTGCCTGGCCGTGCTGTTCCTCTCGCTGGTTGAAATAGTTCCGCGGCTTCTCGCCAGGCCGCTGATACTGATACTGTTGTTCCTCATTCCAGTGCTGTTCTTTTCGGGAGGATTGCTGGCCCCCCTTGAACTGCTGAAGAACGTCGGCAACATTATTTCCTATGCCAGGATCATGGCGATCGGGCTCGCCTCGGTGCTCCTTGCCCGCGTAGCCAACAGCTTCGCCGGCATGACCGGCAACATCGTGGTCGGGGTGTTGCTGGCGGTTGTGTTCCACGCCGTCAACCTGGTCCTCGGAGTCTTCTCGCCAACCATTCACGCGCTCCGTCTACACTACGTGGAGTTCTACAGCAAGTTCGTGGTTCCCGGCGGGAGAAAGTTCGAACCGCTCAAGAAGTGAGGTTCTGGGTTGCTACAGTGCTGAGTGACGAGCCTGGCGCTCCACCCGGTGCTCAGGGAGTTCTTCCGCGCGCTCGTCGACCTGATGAACCTCCTCTTTCTTGCCAAGCAGATGCGCTGGCAGCTCGAGGACCCGCGTGCCCTGATCCGGGGAGGGACCATTGCAACGGAACGCCTGGAAAAGGTGCTGAAAAAAGGGAGTGCGGCAGCGCTTGCCGCCCTGCTCCGCTCCCAGCCCGGCCTGGGAGATCTGCCGGCCGTGCCGGATAACCTGGAGCAGTTCCTGCTTTGCCGGCTGACCCGCCAGGTGCGGAGGCTCGGCAGGGATCCCCTCGGCATCGGGCGCATCCTCGATTATCTCTGGGGGTGCTCCGTCGAGGCGCGCAATGCGAGCCTTGTGCACCACGGCGCGGCACTCGGGGACTCGGCCCTGGCCGCGGAGTTGATCGGATGAAAAAAATCGTGGTCATAACACCCGGGGACGCTCGTTACGGTTTCAGCCTGGCCGGCGTTTCCCAGCTCATTGCGGCACCGGACGGGGCCGAGGCCGCCGTTTGCCAGGCCATGGGCAACCCGGACTGCGGCGTCGTGATCGTGGACGAGCGCCTTCTGGCGGGGATAGGCGAAGAGCGCTTCAGGGAAATGGAAAGAAGGTGGTTTGGCGTTCTCGTGGTGCTCCCCGCCCCGGAAAAGGCCGCAACGGTGGCCGAGGATTACGCCCAACGCCTGATACGGAAGGTGATCGGATACCAGGTGAGATTGACGCCATGAAAGGACGCATCTTGGGGGTAGCGGGACCGACGGTCACCGTCGACATTCCGGGGCTGAAGCTCTACGACCTGGTCCGGGTGGGGGAGGCCGGTCTCACCGGGGAGGTGGTGCGGCTGGAGCAGGGGCGCGCGACCGTGCAGGTGTACCAGGATACCCGGGGGCTGGCTGCCAACGAGCCGGCGCTCGGGATGAACGCGCCTCTTACCGTGCAACTCGGTCCGGGACTACTTTGCGGGATGTTCGACGGCCTGCAGCGCCCTCTCGAGCGTCTGCGGGATCTGGCCGGCCCGTTCATCACGGCGGGGGAGGCCCTCTTTCCCCTGGACCGCGACCGGATCTGGCGCTTTTCACCGGCGAAGCGGGGAGGAGACGAGGTGAGCGCCGGCGATTTTCTCGGCGCCGTGCACGAAGGGTCCTTTCTCCATCCGGTCACCGCCCCCTGCGGGGGGCGGATTGCCCGGCTCTGTGACGGCGAGTTCTCATTGGGCGGGCAGCTGGGAGAGATGGCCGACGGCCGGGAGATCCCCGTCGTCGTGCCGTGGCCGGTGCGCAAGGCGCGCCCGTACCGGAAAAAGCTCTCCCCCTCGCTCCCTCTGGTGACCGGGCAGCGCACCATCGATTTCCTCTTCCCCCTGGCGCGGGGAGGGACCGCCATCTTCCCCGGCGGCTTCGGCACCGGCAAGACCATGCTGGAGCAGTCCATCGCCAAGTTCGCCGCCGTGGATATCGTGGTGTACGTGGGGTGCGGCGAGCGGGGTAACGAAATGGCGGAACTGCTCCAGGAGTTCGTAACCCTGAGGGACCCGTGGAGCGGCCAGCCCCTGATGCAGAGGACCATCGTCGTGGTCAACACCTCCAACATGCCGGTAGCGGCGCGTGAGGCGTCCATCTATACCGCCGTCACCATGGCCGAATACTACCGCGACCTGGGCTACCACGTGCTGCTCCTGGCGGACAGCATCTCCCGGTGGGCCGAGGCCCTGCGGGAGATATCTTCGTCCCTTGAGGAAATGCCGGGCGAGGAGGGTTACCCCACCTACCTCGCCTCGAGGCTGGCTGCTTTCTTCGAGCGTGCCGGGGTGGTGGAGACCCTGGACGGCAGGATCGGCTCCCTCTCCATGATACTCTCCGTCTCGCCTCCCGGCGGCGACTTCACCGAACCGGTCACCCAGGCGTGCCTGCGTACCGCCGGGGCGTTTTTCATGCTCGACAGCTCCCTTGCCCACCGCCGCCATTTCCCGGCCATCAGCTGGTTCCAGAGCTATTCCCTCTACGAGCCGGAGATGGTCGCCCATTTCAACGCCCAGGTCTCTTCGCGCTGGGGTGAGCTGCGGCGGCGCTGCCAGCTGCTGCTGCAGCGCGAGGAGGCCCTGCGCGAGGTGGCAGAGATCGTCGGGATCGAGGGGCTTCAGGACGCTGACCGCCTCGTCATGAGGGTTGCGCAGCGGATAAGGGAGGAGTTCCTCTCCCAGAACGCCTACACCGACGATGCCTTTTGCGCCCCGGACCGGACCGTGGCGCGGATCGCCGAGATTGTCGATTGCTACGACCGGGCCGGGACGAAGCTGGCGCAGGGCGTTTTCCTCGACGAGGCACTGAAAGCGCAGTCTTGACGCGTAAGGGGAGGGGAGGGGATCATGCGGCTGTCCGAGCACATCTATCGCACCGTCTCCTCCATCCGCGGCCCCCTTCTGTTCGCGGATCGGGTGTTTGCCGCTCGCATCGGCGAGATAGTGCGCATCAGCTACCCAGGCGGAGAGACCGCTGAAGGAGAGATACTGAAGATCGACGGGGAGACCGTGCTGATCCAGGTGTATGGCGAGACTCGCGGCCTGGATCTGGCCGCGACGCTGGTATTCACCGACGCGGTGAAAAAGGC
>DATCHY010000209.1:0-8040 GCA_036508065.1 Geomonas sp.
TACACCGGGGACGAGGGGGCTGCCCTCGGGGTCCTTGCAGAGGCGATCCAGCGGCTTTCGATCGACGCCATAGATCACACCAATGCAGTCTCCGGGACCCTGCAGGCGATCATCGCGGTGACCGATCGCCTCAACAACGGGGTATGCCTGGAGATATCCAGCCTGGAGGCGGAGGTCAGCGGCATGGTGGCAAGCCTCAGCTCCCTTTTGGACGTGCTCCGGGAGGTGAACGAAACCCTGCACCGCTCGTTGTCCAGGATGGATGACGCAGTGACGCGCCTTTCCTCGGACATAGACCAGGTGACCGCCGGTATCACGGTGCACCGCAAGGTCTCCCAGGTGCTGGACGGCGCGGTCCTCGGCCTGGGCGGGATAATAACGGAGGCGCGCAGGCTCGCCCCGGCTAAGGCTTCGGGCGCGAAACTCGAAGAGCTGGCCAGCCGCTACACCATGCACAGCGAGCGAAAAATTCACGAATCCCTGCTTGAAGGAGCGGCGCCGTTACCTCAGGCACCCAGCTCCGCCGACCAGGGGCTCGGAGAAAATGTGGAACTTTTCTAAGGATGAGAGGATAGCTATGGACGAGATGACGATGGAGCGCTGGCAGGATCCCGAGGCGCCGGGGAAACAGGGGCTGAAGCTCTCCGGGAGCGTGACCATAGGGGAGGCTTCCCGGTTCAAGGAGGCGCTTCTGGATGCGCTGGGAGCGGCCACCGAGCTGCAGGTGGATCTCTCCGGTGTGACGGAGATCGACCTCACCGGGCTGCAGCTTTTGGGCGCCACCCACCAGAGCGCCCTGGCGTGCGGCAAGCGTTTCAGCGTTGACGCCGGCGGGAACAGGGCCTACCTCGACGCCGTCGTCAACGCAGGCTTCCAGCGGCATGTCGGCTGTAACCGGGATAAAACTTGTACCTGCATCTGGGTCGGAGGAAAGTGCTGATGGCAAAGGTAATCATGACGGCGGACGATTCGGCGAGCGTGAGGCAGATGGTGAGCTTCACCCTGAAACAGGGCGGTTACGAGGTGGTGGAGGCGGTGGACGGCAAGGACGCCCTGCAAAAGCTGGCCGGCCGCAAGGTGGACATGCTGATCACGGACCTCAACATGCCGAACCTGGACGGCATCGGTCTCATCAAGGGGGCGCGTGCGCTGGCGAGCTGCAAGTTCATCCCGATCATCATGCTGACCACGGAATCCCAGGATTCGCGCAAGCAGGAAGGGAAATCGGCGGGCGCCACCGGCTGGATCGTCAAGCCCTTTAAACCCGAACAACTGATGGCGGTTGTGAAGAAGGTACTCGGATGATAGACGTCCACAGACAGGCATTCAAGGAAGAGGCGTATGAGCTCCTGAGCGAGCTGGAGAACTCTCTTCTGGAACTGGAGGAGAGGCCCGACGATGTCGACCTGATCGGGCGGGTATTCCGCGCCATGCACACCATCAAGGGGTCCGGCTCGATGTTCGGTTTCGACGACATCGCGAGTTTCACCCACGAGGTGGAGACCGTCTTCGACATGGTGCGTAACGGCAAGCTCGAGGTGACCACGACCCTGGTCAACCTGACGCTCTCCGCGCGGGACCAGATCAAGTCGATGCTGGATAACTCGGACGGCGGCGGTGCGGATCTCGAGACCAGCGGCCGGATCATCGCGGGGCTGCGGGCACTCGCCTCAAACGAGGGGCCGGCCGCGCCCGCGGCTCCCGTCGAGCCGAAGGCGGTCAAGCCCGCAGGAGGCGCTCGGATGACCTACCGGATCCGCTTCGTGCCGCCCCGCGACATCTTTTCCAGCGGCAGCAACCCCCTGAACCTCCTCTCCGAGCTGAAGGAGCTTGGGGTCTGCAACGCCGTGGCGCATACCAGCGGCGTCCCGTCGCTGGAGGATATCGACCCGGAGGGGTGCTACGTGCACTGGGACGTGATCCTGACGACGGACCAGGGGCTGAACGCGATACGGGACGTCTTCATCTTCGTGGAGGACGACTGCGAGCTCAGGATCGAGGTGATAGCCGAGCACGACGAGTTCAGCGCGCAGGAGAGCTACAAGAAGCTCGGGGAGATCCTGCAGGAGCGCGGCGCCATCAGCTCCGACGAGATGGCCGGCGTGCTTGCGAAACAGAGAAGGTTCGGCGAGATCGCGGTCTCCAGCGGCCTGGTCCCGGAGGCGGAGGTGCTCTCGGCACTGGTCGAGCAGCGCCACGTGCAGGCGGTGCGCCAGGAGAAGCAGAGCGCGGACGCGGCGAACAGCATCCGGGTCCCCGCGGAGCGGCTCGACATGCTGGTGAACCTGGTGGGCGAGCTGGTGACCGTGCAGGCGCGCCTGTCCCAGACCGCGGCGGGGCGCGGGGACGCGGAGCTCTCGGCCATCGCAGAGGAGGTGGAGCGGCTCACCGGGGAGCTCCGGGACAACGCCCTGAACATCCGGATGCTCCCGATCGGCAGCACCTTCAGCAAGTTCAAGAGGCTGGTGCGGGACCTCTCGGCGGAGCTCGGCAAGGAGATCGAGATGACGACGGAAGGCGCCGAGACGGAGCTGGACAAGACGGTCATCGAGAGGCTGAACGATCCGCTGATCCACCTGATCAGGAACAGCATCGACCATGGCTTGGAACTCCCCGAGGTGCGCCTGGCCGCCGGAAAGCCGCGCTTTGGCACGGTGCACCTGGCCGCGGTCCATTCCGGCGACAGCGTCCTCATCACCATCAAGGATGACGGCGCCGGCCTCGACAAGGAGGCGATCCGCGCCAAGGCGATCGAGAGGGGGGTCATCGCCGCGTCCGCCGAGCTCTCCGATAAGGAACTCTTCGCGCTGGTCTTCGCCCCCGGATTTTCGAC
This sequence comes from Geomonas sp., assembly GCA_036508065.1. Taxonomy (GTDB): domain Bacteria; phylum Desulfobacterota; class Desulfuromonadia; order Geobacterales; family Geobacteraceae; genus Geomonas. Next base: position 2,834 of record DATCHY010000209.1, read on the forward strand.
CGCCAAGAAGGTCTCCAGCGTCTCCGGCCGCGGCGTCGGCATGGATGTGGTGAAGAAGGCGATCGATGCGCTGCGCGGCTCCATAGAGGTCGCGAGCGTCCAGGGCGAGGGGACCCGGATCATGGTGCGCATCCCGCTCACGCTGGCCATCATCGAGAGCCTCCTGGTGAAGATCGGCAAGGACTTCTTCATGCTGCCTCTCTCCCTGGTGGACGAATGCGTGGAGCTCACCCGCGAGGACGTGGCGCGGGCGCACGGCCGCAACCTGGCCCATGTGCGCGAGCGACTGGTCCCCTACATACCGCTCAGGGAGCGCTTCCGCATCCCGGGCCGGGTGCCCGACATCGAGCAGATCGTCATCACCGAGGTGAACGGCGTGCGGGTCGGTTTTGTCGTGGATCAGGTGATCGGCGAGCACCAGACGGTGATCAAGTCCCTGGGTCGCGCCTACAAGAACGCCGAGGGGATCTCCGGCGCGACCATCCTTGGGGACGGAAGCGTGGCGCTCATCCTCGACGTGCCGCAGCTGGTGCAGTCGGTGGAGGCGGAGGCCGCCTAGTTTTCGGCGGTTTCGATCACGACCTGCATCCCTGCCTTCGGGGAGCAGGTCCTTTTTTTGTCCCGGCTGCAGATGACACGAATAGAGGCATTACTCTTTGGGGAGCAGAATATTATGGACAACGCCGGGCGAGAAATTGAGCACGCAAGCCTGTCGACCAAGGACTTTGGCAGGCTGAGCCGTTTCATCTACGACACCTGCGGCATAAAGATGCCGGACGTGAAAAAAACCATGCTGGAGGCGCGGCTCCAGAAGCGGCTGCGCGCTCTCGGCATGCGGAGCTACACCGATTACTGCGACTACCTCTTCTCCGCCGAGGGGCTGGACCAGGAGCTGGTGCAGATGCTCGACATGGTCACCACCAACAAGACCGATTTCTTCCGGGAGCCGGACCATTTCGACCACCTGACGCAAAGGGTGCTCCCCGACTGGTGCTCGCGGCACGAGGGCGCGCGGCTTTCGATCTGGAGCGCGGGGTGCTCCTCCGGAGAGGAGCCCTACACCCTTGCCATGGTGCTCTCTGAGTTTGCCCTGAGCCATCCCGGCTTCGATTTCCAGATCCTTGCCACCGACATCTCCACCCGGGTGCTGGAAAAGGCGAAGGCCGCCATCTACCCGGAGGCCCTGGTGGAGCCGGTCCCGCTCGGCATGAAGAAGAAGTACCTGCTCCGGAGCAAGGACAGGTCGAGCGGCATGGTGCGGATCGTGCCGGAATTGCGCGAGAAGATCCGCTTCCGCCGCTTGAACTTCATGGACGACGATTTCGGGATGCGCGAGCAGCTGGACATCATCTTTTGCCGCAACGTCATCATCTATTTCGACCGCCCGACCCAGGAGAAGCTCCTGCAGCGTTTCCACCGGCAGATGAAGCCCGGCGCCTTCATCTTCATGGGGCATTCGGAGACGCTGAGCGGCCTGAACGTGCCGCTTACCAGCGTCTATCCGACCGTGTACCGGAAGCTCAGGTGAGCCCGGGGGGAGGCGCAGTGCCGCTTCTGTTCCTGAAACCGGGCGGGATGGTGTTCAGCTGTGAGCCGACGCTCGTCACGACGCTGCTCGGCTCCTGCGTCGCAGTCACCATGTTCAGCCCGAGGCAGCGCTTCGGCGCCATCTGCCATGCGCTGCTCCCCAACTGCAGGAAGGAGCGGCTCTGCAGCCACGGACACGCGGAGGCCGGGAAATATGTGGAGTGCGCCATCCGGTTCATGCTGGAGGAGTTCAAGGCCCGCGGCATGGTGAGAAGCGAGATCGACGTCAAGCTCTTCGGCGGCTCGGACATGTTCGAAACGGTGGACGGCCGGAGCCTCAGCGTCGGGAGCCAGAACATCCAGATGGCGCTGCGGATGCTGGAGGGGGAGTCCGTGAGGCTCATCACCCAGGACATAGGGGGGGCGCGCGGCAGGAAGATCGTCTTCCACACGCACACCGGAGAAGTGTTTTTGAAGCGCCTGAGAAAATCGGAGATTTAAGCGATGGCCAAGAAGATCAGAGTGCTCATTGTTGACGACTCGGCGGTCGTGCGCCAGACCATGTCGGAGATCCTATCCTCCGATCCGCAGATAGAGGTGATGTCCACGGCCGGCGACCCCTTCATCGCCGCCGAGAGGATCAAGGTCGAGGTCCCGGACGTGATCACCCTGGACGTGGAGATGCCCCGGATGGACGGCATCACCTTCCTGCAAAAGATCATGAGCCAGCACCCGATCCCCGTGGTGATGTGCTCGAGCCTCACCGAGAAGGGTTCGGAAACCGCCCTGAAGGCGCTCGAGTACGGTGCCGTCGAGATCATCCAGAAGCCGCGCCTGGGGACCAAGGCGTTCCTGGAGGAGTCGCGGGTGCGGATCTGTGATGCCGTCAAGGCGGCGAGCCAGGCGCGGGTGAGAAGGGTCTCCAATGTCAGCCGCACGGTGGCGCCCAAGCTGACCGCGGACGTGATCATGGAGAAGCCGAAGAGCCACGCGATGATGCAGACCACGGAAAAGGTGGTGGTGGTCGGGGCCTCTACCGGCGGGACCGAGGCCCTGCGGGTCTTCCTGGAGTCGCTCCCCGCTGATTCCCCGGGCATCGTCATCGTGCAGCACATGCCGGAGGGGTTCACCCGGGCCTTTTCCCAGCGGCTGGACGGCCTGTGCCGGATCTCCGTCAAGGAGGCCGCGGATAACGACACGGTCGTGCGGGGGCGCGCCCTGATCGCTCCGGGAAACCACCACGTCCTCCTGAAACGAAGCGGCGCCCGCTATTACGTGGAGATCAAGGACGGCCCGCTGGTGTCGCGGCACCGCCCCTCGGTCGACGTGCTGTTCCGCTCGGCCGCCCGCTACGCCGGGAAGAACGCGGTGGGGGTCATCATGACCGGCATGGGCGACGACGGCGCCCACGGGATGCTGGAGATGAAGCAGGCGGGATCTGTCAATATCGCCCAGGACGAGGCGAGCTGCATCGTCTTCGGCATGCCCAACGAGGCGATCAAGCTTGGCGGAGTGGACCTCGTACGCCCCCTGGACGCGATCTCGCGGGAAGTGCTCAGGCAGTGCGGGTAGGCAATTGACAATGGATAATTGACAATTGACAATTAAAACCTGATCGGTGCCGTTTTGTCGACTGTATGGTGGGAACCTTGCAGGGGCGGGGGCTTATCTTTGTATCGCACCCGCTGGATTATGTTTAACAGTATAATAGATGAACGGCAAGGAGAAGTAGCAACTGACATCGGACTAAGATGGTAATTGTCAATCGTCAATTGTCAATTGTTAAGCAGGATGGTAATTGTCAATCGTCAATTGTCAATTGGGGTAATCCAATGATTGGGGAAAAGTTTTTTCTAGGGCGGCAGCCGATATTGAACCGGGCCCAGCAGATCGTCGGCTTTGAGCTTCTGTTCCGTTCCGCTGAAAGTTTGCTCGCAGCCAGCTTTCTCGACACCCATGCCGCGAGCGCGAGTGTCATTGTCAATGCGCTCTCCGACTTCGGGTTCCAGGACGTGCTCGGTCGCAACCAGGGCTTTTTCAACGTGAGCTACGACATGCTGATGAGCGACGCGGTCGAGCTCCTCCCCAAGGAGCAGGTCGTGATCGAGCTGTTGGAAAGCATCATGGCGGATCAGGAGGTGGTGGCGCGCTGCCGCACCCTGAAGTCCCTCGGATTCAAGCTCGCCCTCGATGACCACATCTATTCCCCCTCCTTCCACGAGATCTATCACATGGTCGACATCGTCAAGCTGGATGTGCTTGAGATTCCCCCCGGGGAACTCGCCGGCATGGTCGGGAAACTGCGCGCCTGGCCCCTGACGCTTCTGGCCGAAAAGGTCGAGAGCGCGGAGCAGTACGCGGCCTGTTCGGAGCTCGGCTTCGACCTGTTCCAGGGGTACTACTTCGCACGCCCGGTCGTCTTGAGGCAGAACAAGGTCGATGTGGCGAAGCTTACCATGCTGCAGCTGATGGAACAGGTGATGGCGGAGACTGAGATTTCCGAGATAGAGGAGACCTTCAAGCAGAACCCGGGGCTCACCTACAACCTGCTCCGGTTGGTGAACTCGGTCGCCATTGGTCTCAGGGTGCGCATCAAGACGCTGCGCCACGCCCTCATGGTGCTCGGCCTGGAACAGCTGAAGAGATGGATCACCCTCGCGCTTTATGCCAATAACGACTCAAGCGGAGCCCAAAGCCCGCTCCTGCAGATAGCCGCCATGCGCGGGAAATTGATGGAGCTCCTGGTGCAGTCGCTGCCGAACCCCGGCGGGCGGGAATTATCGGACCGTGCCTTCATGGCCGGCATCCTCTCGCTTATCGACGTGCTGTTCGAGGTCTCCATGGTCGAACTGGTGGAGAAACTCAACCTGGTGGACGACGTGCGCGCCGCGCTTTTGGACCGAAGCGGCGTGCTCGGGCGCCTGCTCCTGCTTGCCGGGAAGCTGGAACAGGCCGATTTTGCCGGCGTGAACGAGCACCTGGGGGAGTGCGGCCTCACCCTGGATCAACTGCTCGCCGCGCAGGTGGAGACCATCGCCTGGTCCGACCGCCTGAGCGCCTCCCTCTGATTCCCTCCTTGACACGACCCTTTCTTTTGATGTAACTTGATACGTCCCGCCAAACAGAGGGACGGAGCGCAGTTATGGCTGCGCCCCAACCGGCTAAAGCCGCAGCAAAAGCCAGCCAATCAATCACCAAAACACTACCGCAAAAGGGCGTCCGGGCGTATTTTCAGGCCGGTGCCCAAATAGAGATACCAATGAAGATAACCGCGGTAATTCCCGCCAGGTATGCATCGACGCGTTTTGAGGGTAAGGCTCTGGCAGACATCATGGGGCGCCCCATGGTGCAGCATGTCTACGATCGTGCCATGAAGGCGACGCTGGTCTCCGAGGTGATCGTCGCGACCGACGACGAGAGGATCGCCGCTTGCGTGCGCGGCTTCGGCGGCAGGGTCGAGATGACCTCGGCTTCCCATGAGACCGGGACGGATCGTCTGGCGGAGGTGGCGCAGAGGCTCGACGCGGATATCGTGGTGAACGTCCAGGGAGACGAGCCGCTGATCGATCCGGCCATGATCGATGAAGCGATCGCCCCGCTTTTGGCAGATCCCTCCATCCTGATGGCGACGCTTAAGAGCCGGATCAGGACGCTGCACGACTTCCTCTCGCCGAACGTGG
>DATCHY010000210.1:0-2012 GCA_036508065.1 Geomonas sp.
TCAGGCGCAGCCTGATCCGGCTGTCGAAGTCCTGCATGACCAGCAGGATCAAGGTGTTTTTGGCCATGCCGACGGGGTTGGCCGCCTTGAGGAATTGCCAGGGGCGGCGGAGCAGGGTCCCGAGCCAGGTGGCGATCCTCCCGAGGCCCGGGGTGCCGCCGGCCAGCAGCGTCATCAAGAGCCCGATGGCGTCGGACCCGGCCGAGTAGCGGGTCGCCTCGATGTGGGTGTGCTGGTCGATCCAGATCCCCGAGCCGATCGCTACCCCCTCGCTCATGTCGCCCTCCTTTTTGGGGAGGCGCACGCCGATGATCGATTCGGAGTTGGTGCGCACCACCTGCCCCAGTTCGCCGCTCAGTCCGGGAAGCGATCCGCTCTCCCTCATCTCCATGAGGAGCTTGACCGTCCCGAGCACTCCGCCGGAGAAGACCACACCACGACAACGGTAGACCTTCTCCTTGCGGCCAAAGCGGCCGGTCGAGGAAACGGTGCGGATCTGGTAGCCGTCGCTGCCGTCGCGCTTGCCGTTGAGCGGTCGCACATCGGTGACCAGTGTTTCCGGGACGACCCTGGCGCCCCCCTTTTCCGCGAAATAAAGGTAATTCTTGTCCAGGGTGTTCTTCCCCCCCTTGCCGCAACCGACCATGCAGCCACCGCACAGTTCGCAGCCGGTGCGTTCCGGTCCCTCACCGCCGAAATAGGGGTCGGGAACCGTCTTCCCTTTCTCGCCGAAGTAGATCGCCACCTCGGTCTGATAGAAGGTGCCGGCCACCCCTTCCCTCTCGGCAGCGGCACGCAGCTGTGCGTCGGCCGCGGCAACGGAGGGGTTGGTGGTGACACCGAGCATGCGCCGCGCCGTGGCATAATGCCCGGGCATGACCGCATCCCAGTCCTTGAGCCCGGCCCAGAGCGGGTCCTGCCAGACATGCCTGGGAGGGACCAGCAGGACATTGGCGTAGTTGAGAGATCCTCCCCCGACGCCTGCTCCGCTCAGGACAAAGACGTGCCCAAACAGGGTCATGCGGAAGGAACCGTGGCAGGCAAGCCTCGGCAACCAGAGATAGCGGCGGATGCTCCAGTTGGTCTTGGGGAAATCCTCCGCCCTCCAGCGCTTCCCCATCTCCAGCACCCCGACACGGTACCCCTTTTCCGTCAGTCGATGGGCCGAAACGCTCCCTCCGAAACCGGAACCGATCACGATGAAGTCGAAATCAAAATCGTCCTGCATGACAAACTCCTCTGTTTAAGGCGGGGCTTTTAGCAGCAGTCGTGCGCCGTTTTAACGACTTTCACGGCTTACCGGTGCGAGCCGCGCCGCGCGCGTTCTTGCCACGGAACTCGGCAAGATATCCCTCGATCTGCCCGAGCTGCTCGACGGAATAAATCCTCCCGACCAGCTTCGGCCTCATCGACGCGGCGATGGCACTCATTTCCTCGTGGCTCCTTGGATCGAGTTTCTCGATCCTGATCCCCATCTGCCGGAACTTCTCGATCGATTCCTGGTTCTGCCTGCGGGTGATTCGCGTCAGCCGGGCAAGGTGCGCCCGGATCGTTTCCTTGACGGTCAGCTGGTCGGCGGGGCTGATCCTCGCCCAGGCGTCCCTGGAGATAAGGACGGCTCCCGTGCTGTTGGTGAGCGGCTCGTCCAGGAAATATTTGACCCTGGTGTGCCACTGCAGGGCAAGGGCTGCGAGCGGCGGTGCGTACACCGTGTTGATCATGCCGGTCTGCAGGGCCATCAGCACATCGGGGAGGGCAATCGGCACCGGGGCGATCCGGTATGCCTTGATCATGGCATCGGCGAGCGGGTCCCCTTCCCAAACCCACATCTTCACCCCCTGCAGGTCGGCCGGCTTTCTGATCGGTTTCTGGCTCATCAGGTAGACCAGACCCGGCTCCATCCAGGCGATGAATTCAAAGTTTCTGGCGCGGAACTTCTGTTCGAGGGCCGGCGTGAACCTCCCCTGCACGTAATCGATCTCGGCGACGTTCCTGTAGAGGTACGGCAGCTC
>DATCHY010000211.1:0-3191 GCA_036508065.1 Geomonas sp.
CTGGCCGGTGCCAGGCGCAACCTGTGCGTGGTCGGGGACGACGACCAGTCCATCTACGGCTGGCGCGGCGCCGACATCCGGAACATCCTCGAGTTCGAGAAGGACTTTCCCGGCGTGAAGGTGGTGAAGCTGGAGCAGAACTACCGCTCCTCGAAAAACATCCTGGACGCCGCCTGGAACGTGGTGGAAAAGAACCGCGGCCGCAAGCCGAAAAGGCTTTGGACCGAGAACCCGGCCGGCGAGAGCATCGTGTACCGCACGCTCCCCAACGAATGGGAGGAGGCCCGCCTGATCTGCCGGGAGACCGAGCGCTACCTGGACCAGGGGGGGGATCTCTCCGGCGTCGCCGTCTTCTACCGGACCAACGCCCAGTCGAGGGTGGTGGAGGACGCCTTTGTCGCGGCGGGGATCCCGTACCACATGGTGGGCGGGGTCCGCTTCTACGCGAGGCTCGAGGTGAAGGACATCCTCGCCTACCTGAAGGTGCTGGACAACCCGGCCGACGACGTGGCGCTGAAGCGGATCATCAACACCCCGCCCCGCGGCATCGGGCACGCCACGGTGCAGCGCATCACGACGCTGGCCGGGGAAAAGGGGGTGCCTTTTTACCACGCCATGCTGGAGGCGGCAGGCGGCACGCTGCTGGCGCCCGCCGCGCGCGCCAAGGTGGCCGCCTTTGCCGGCGAGCTTCGTAAGTATCGCGGCCTGGCCGACACGCTGCCGCTGGGCGAGCTGGCCGCGGCCGTCATGCTCGATTCCGGCTACCTGGCCAGGCTCAGGGAGGCGGGGAGCGAGGAGGCGCAGGAACGGCTCGGCAACCTCCAGGAACTGGTGACCGCCATGCAGGTTTTCGAGCGGGGCGAGGGCGACAAGGGGCTCGCCGCCTTCCTGGAGCAGGTGGCGCTGGTCTCCGACCTGGAACAGGAGGGGGAGGGGAAGAAGTCGTCGGTAACGCTCATGACGCTGCACTCGGCCAAGGGGCTGGAATTCCCGGTCGTTTTCATGATCGGGATGGAGGAACGGCTCTTCCCGCACGCCAGGTCCCTGGAGGACCCGGTCCAGATGGAGGAGGAGCGCCGGCTCTGCTACGTCGGGATGACCCGGGCCAAGGAGCGCCTCTTTCTCACCAACGTGCGCAGACGCCACATCTTCGGCCAGGAGCAGATGAACCCGCCGGCGCGCTTCATCCGCGACGTGCCGCCGGCTCTTTTGGACGGCGGCGACAGTTTCCAGCTGCCGACGGTCAGCCCGACCAGTTCTGCCAGCCCCTCCAGTTCCCTGCACAACCTGGCTTCCCTGTTCGAGGAGGAGATCGAGCCAGATTTCGGTAACGAGGTCCGCATGGTGCCGGAGGACCAGGGGGACGGGGTCTGCCTCGGGATGCGGGTGCGCCACGCCCAGTTCGGTCAGGGAATCATCAGGAAGATCGAGGGGGAGGGGGACAATCAGAAGGTGATCATCGCTTTCGCCTCCGTTGGCTTCAAGAAGCTGCTGGTGAGATTCGCCGGACTTGAGAGGGATTGAAAGTAGCAGTATAGTTACCGAGTGCCGGGAGGCGAAGACGGCTCGGGCACAGAACACGGGGGTATTCTCGTATCATGCGTAACCTACAGGGGGTTTGCCATGAAACAGGTAACGTCGTTGCTGTTCCTTATCTTCATGCTCTCGGGATGTACCGCCTATAAAAGCCAGTACGTCTCTTTCAAGCCTCCCGAGGGGTACCCGAACCACAGGGAGATCTCCGGCGTCTCGCTGGGATGCGAGGCCTATCCGGACAAGGGTGCGGCCAAGAAGGCGTTCGGCTTCGACATCAGGGGGGCCGGGCTCCTCCCGGTGCTGCTGGTCCTCGACAACAAGAGCGGGCAGTCCCTGGAGATCGTCGGCAGCCAGAGCTTTCTGGTTGACGACTCGGGCAACTACTGGCCGGTGGTCCCGAACAGCGTCGCCTTCGAGCGCCTGGAGAAATCGACCCAGTTCGCGTCCTTCTTCGGCCGGGGAGCCGGTAAGGGAGCCCTGATCGGGGCGGCCGCGGGGGGCGTCCTGGCGACAGCAATCGGCATCGTCACCGGGAACTCCGTAGCCAGCTATCTCGGCAAGGGTGCCGCGGCAGGCGCCGCAGGCGGAGCGGTGATGGGCGGGCTGCAGGAAGGGGGCTCAACCGGGCGCCAGGACCTCATCGCGAGCGACCTGCGGGAGAAGGGTCTGGAGGGGAAGGTGATGCCGGACCAGTCCCTCGCCAGCGGTTTTCTCTTCTTCCCGGGGGAGGTGAAGGGCGCGCAGGAGCTGAGGCTGCAGTGGCGCGAGCGCGAGAGCGGCCTGCTGCGCAGGACGACCCTGCCGCTGGCAAGGCGGTGATGACTCGGTCGTTGAGTCGTTGAGTCGGTGAGTCGGTGAGTCGGTATATGGATGCGCGACGTGCGATCTGTGCTGAGTGCCTTTAATCACTTGGCACAGATCACGCGTCACGCCTCTAAAAGATCACACGGGGCCTCGGCCCCTTTTTTTATAGGAGGAATACGTGGATAGACCTGTCATAGCAGTAACCATGGGGGACCCGAGCGGGATCGGCCCAGAGATCGTAGCGGCCGCCCTTGCCGACCCCGCCGTCACCGGGCTCTGCCGCCCCCTGGTTCTCGGGGACCGGGGCGCCCTGGAGCGCGGCGTCGCCGTCACGGGACTCCCGTTGCGCATCGAGACTGTCGACGGTTCCGGGCCGCCCGAGGGTGCGCCGCCCGGTGTACTCTACCTGCGCGAGCTCACCCGGCTCGGCGCGTCTGACATGGAGTACGGCAGGCCGTGCGCGGCCGGGGGGGACGCCTCGTTCAGGTACATCTGTGAAGCGGCCCGCCTCTGCCTGAGCGGCGCGGCCGCGGCCATGGCGACCGCCCCCATCAACAAGGAGTCGATGAACAGCGCGGGGCACCACTACCCCGGCCACACGGAACTCCTGGCGGAACTGACCGGCACTGACCAGGTGGTCATGATGCTCGCGGGCGAGCGCCTGCGGGTGACGCTGGTGACCATCCACGAGGCGCTCTCCCGGGTGCCCTCCCTGATCAGCTTCGAGCGGGTCCTGGGCACCATCCGGATCACCCATGAGGCGCTTTCGCGCTATTTCTGCCCCAGTCCCCGCATCGCCGTACTCGCCCTCAACCCGCACTGCGGCGAGGGGGGCCTCTTCGGGAGCGAGG
>DATCHY010000212.1:0-2485 GCA_036508065.1 Geomonas sp.
CCCTAACTTCAAACACGACAAGAAGAAGATGGCTCCGGCCGAATTCGAGAAATCCGTCACCCTGCAGCTGAAGAAATCCAAGGACAAACTGGAGAAGGAACTGGGCGGCACCGTCGACCTCCTCGCCTGGCCCTTCGGCATCTACGACGACCATCTGTTGAAGAGGGCCGCGGAGATCGGATACAAGGCGACCTTCACCATAGAGGCGCACCACGCCGGGCCGAGGGATTCGGTCATGAAGCTCCCCCGCTACCTCCTGATCAACGCGGACCAGGGCAAATCCTTCGCCCGCATCCTTGAGGGGAGCGCGCCGAAGAGAAACGTGGTCTACTAGGGAGATTGAGACCATAGCGTTGCACCCGGTTTTGGAGATGAGTAAATGGGAAGCGGCGAAGCGGGGACCAAGAAGCACCCCTGCCCCGACTGCAGGTTCTGCCAGTGGTGCTCGGATGACCGCTGCAGGATGTGTCGCGGGGATAAGGGGTGCGGCAGGAAGCTCTCCAGCGCGGAGCAGATTGCGCTGTACGAACGGCTCAACGCGGGCAAAGAGGACAACAGGTAGAGACGCGTTGCATGCGCTTAAAGGGAACAACAAGGTAGAGACGCGATTGCTTGCGTCTCTATTTTTTTCGCCAATGCCTACAAACGGTCACCACTCAAATTCAGGTTCCTCCCCCTCCTTCACCCGCACCTGCTTCACGCGGGCGCGGACCTTCTCCCCCGTCAGTTCGCGGTACCACCCTGAGAGGAACCTGACGGTCATCGCCTTGTGGATATACCCCTGGGTGATTTTGAAGAAGAGCCTGCGCAGCAGGGAGGGACGTGCGCCGCCGAGCAGCAGCGGGCAGTAGTCGGAGAGCTGCACCGTTATCCGCAAGCCTCCTTCCTCCCGATCGGTCAGAAAGGAAAACGTCCCCCGGCCAGCCCCCCTCGCCTGCACCAGCAGGCCGCCGTTGATGCGCAGATGCACCGCTCCAGTTCCCTGCCCGCAAAGGTACTCCGGAGGGGCGAAGCTCAAAAGCGCGAGGGATGAAGCGAAGAGCCGGAACTGGACCCCGTCGGAGCCGATAACCGGACGGATTATGGAAAAGGTGCAGTCCCTCACGAGCTCCAGGTAGCGGTCGAACAAAAGGCGGGCGGTGACAAGGTGCGCATAGCGCTCAGCAACGACCAGCCGCTGCACCGAATAGACCGATGCATCCTGCGACAAAATCTGCTGGCAGGCGATCTCCGTAACCCATCCTTCTGTATTGACCGGCACACCCGCCCCCCACCCTTCCCTACGACAGATCACCCTTCACGCAGATCGCATACTTGAGATAGCGCCCCTCGGGGAAGCTCACCGGGTACGGGAAATCCTCCGGCTGGCCGCTGAGCTGAATCACCTGCAGCGAGCTTCCCGCCTGGAGCGCGCCGCGGCGCAGCTCCTTCAGGTAGTCGGCCAGGTCGACCTTCTGATGGTTCGAGGAGGCGATCAGGAGCCCACCGCTGCGAAGCAGCTTGAGCGCCGCCGCCACCAGGTCCGAGGTGCCGCCGCGCGTGGTGAACCGGCTCTTCGAGGTGGTGGAGAAGGATGGCGGATCCATGACGATGACGTCGAAGCTCTTGCCCTGGCGGGACATCTCGTCCAGCACCGCGAGGCAGTCGCCTACCACGAATTCGTGGCGCTTCGGGTTGAGCCGGTTCGCGCTGAAGTTGGCGCGGGCGATTTCCATGTAGGAGGGGGAGGCGTCGACGCTGGTGACGAGACTGGCGCCGGCTGCTGCCGCCGCCACCGAGAAGGCGCCCGTATAGGAGAAGAGGTTCAAGAACCGCTTCCCCTTCACCCGCCGGAGCAGGTCGCGGCGGTTGCTGCGCTGATCCAGGAAGAGCCCCGTGTTCAGCCCGCGCTCCAGGCTCACCTGGAAGCTCAGACCGTTTTCCAGCACCAGGAGCGGCTCGGGGGCGGGCAGGCCGGCCAGCAGGCGCCCGTACTTCTTGTTATCCCCCTCCGACTCCAGCTCCCTGGTCTTTTGGGGGCGGGTCTTCTCGTAGATCCCCGCGGGCGAGAGGAGTTCCTCCAGCGCCTGCGTCACCAGCTTCAGATACCTCCTCCAGCCGGCGCAATAGACCTGCACCATGAGGTAATCGCCGTAGCAGTCCACCGTGAGCCCGGGCAAACCGTCCCCTTCGCCGTTCACCAGCCGGTAGGCGTTGGTGTCGCCGAGATCGGCGTGGTCCCTTCTGAGCGCTATCGCCTGCTCCAGCCGCTTCTTGAGCCATCCCAAGTCCAGGCGCATCCGCTGCCGTGACAGCACCCGGGCGATGATCCGGTCCTTGGGATCGAGCAGCGCCGTGGCCAGGAAGCGCCCGGAGGCATCAGTCAGCTCCACGAGGTCGCCGGCTTCACCCGAGGGCCACCTCTTCGTGTAGGCATCGGCGATGATCCAGGGGTGCCCAAGCTCGAGCATCCTGACAGATTCGGCTCCTACGATCCATTCTCCCG
>DATCHY010000213.1:0-4590 GCA_036508065.1 Geomonas sp.
CTGGCGCTCGGCGAACTCGCCGCGGCGGTGAACGAGAAGCGCAACGGCCGCAGGGTCTTCTTCAACGTGAACCGCCACATCAACCACACCAACATCTGCGTGAACCGCTGCCGCTTCTGCGCCTTTTCCCGCACCGCGGAAGAGCCGGGTGCCTACCTGATGACCCTCGACGAGATCCGGGGACGCGCCGAGGAGGCGCTCAGCCAGGGGGCGACCGAGATACACGTGGTCGGCGGGCTCCATCCCGACCTCCCCTTCGGGTTCTACCTGGAGCTGCTCTCGACCATACGGTCGGTCTCCCCGACCCTGCACATAAAGGCGTTCACCGCGGTCGAGATCGCCTACCTTGCCGATCTGGCGGCGCTCAGCGTCCCGGAGACCCTGGAGCGGCTGAAGCAAGCCGGGCTCGGCTCTCTGCCGGGCGGCGGCGCCGAGATCTTCGCGCCTGCGGTACGCAACCAGCTCTGCCCCGAGAAGATCTCGGGAGCCGCCTGGCTCGCCATCATGGAACAGGTGCACGGCGCGGGGCTCAAATCGAACGCGACCATGCTGTACGGTCACCTGGAGAGCCCGGCCGACCGGGTGGACCACATGCGCGCGCTCAGGGAGCTGCAGGACAGGACCGGCGGGTTCCAGGTCTTCATTCCGCTCGCCTTTCAGCCGGAGCACTCGGAGTTGAAGATTGCCGGCGCCGGAACCACCGGGGTGGACGACCTGAGGACGCTCGCGGTATCCCGCATCTATCTCGACAACTTCGCCAACATCAAGGCCTACTGGGTCATGCTCGGCGAGAAGATCGCCCAGGTTTCGCTCGCCTTCGGGGTGAACGACCTGGACGGGACCGTCGTGGAGGAGCGCATCGGTCACGAGGCAGGGGCCGACACCCCGCAGACCATGAGCCGCGACGACATCGTCTCGATGATCGCCAAGGCCGGGCGCATCCCGGTCGAGCGGGACACACTGTACAACAGAATCAATTGACAATTGACAATGGACAATTGACAGTGAAATACTTTGGGCGGTCCCTTAAGGAACCATCTTTTTTGATACGGTAGAGACGCATTGCATGCGTTTCAGGACTTATTGACCCAGACCGGGTTTCTTTAATACGGTAGAGACGCATTGCATGCGTCTCGGGACTTATTGACCCAGACCGGGTTTCCAAGGCGAGACGCATGCAAAGGCGAGACGCATGCAATGCGTCTCTACCGGCGACTGGAACAACAACTTAATAACTTACCAACGACCTAAGGTTGACACTGATGCTGAAAAAAATTACCGTAAAAGTGGCGGCTGGCGAGCCGATTAATGCTGATGAGGCGCTCTGGTTGCTGACTCAGGGTGAACTCCTCGAACTCGGCAGGCTCGCTGACTCCATCAGGCGCGGCATGCACCCGGAGCGCTCTGTCAGTTTCGTGGTGGACAGAAATGTCAACTACACCAACGTCTGCGAATCGAAGTGCAAGTTCTGCGCGTTCTACCGGGACCAGGGTGCGGCCGAGGCCTACCTCCTGGAAACCTCAGAGATCATGGCCAAACTCGATGAACTGGTGGCCCAGGGCGGCACGCAGCTCCTGATGCAGGGCGGCCTCCACCCGGACCTCGACATAGGCTACTTCGAAAAACTGTTCCGCGAGATAAAGGAGCGCTTCCCGGGGCTGCAGAACCACTCCCTCTCCCCCGCGGAGGTGACGCACATCGCGCGGGTCTCCGCGCTGACCATGCCGGATACGCTCGCCCGCCTCAAGGCAGCCGGGCTCGATTCCATTCCCGGAGGCGGCGCCGAAATACTGGTGGACAGCGTCCGGGCGGAGATCTCGCCGAAGAAGATCGGCTGGCAGGGATGGGCGGATGTCATGCGTGAGGCCGCGCGCCTCGGCATGCCGACCACCGCAACCATGATGTTCGGAAGCCGCGAGCGCCCAGAAGACGTGGTCGAGCACCTCATGAGGGTGCGCACGCTGCAGCAGGAGGGAGGCAGCTTCACCGCCTTCATCCCGTGGACCTACCAGCCGGGCAACACGGAACTGGGCGGCGGCGGCGCGACCGGCGTCGAGTACCTGAAGGTGCTCGCCCTCTCCAGGATCGTGCTGAACAACATACCCAACCTGCAGGCGAGCTGGGTGACCCAGGGGGCCAAGCTGGCGCAGGTTGCGCTCTCCTTCGGCGCCAACGACCTGGGCGGCACCATGCTGGAGGAGAACGTAGTCGCTGCGGCCGGCTGCAGGTTCCGGATGTCCCGCGAGGAGATGATCGAGCTGATCCGCGGCGCGGGATTCACCCCGGTCCGGCGCACCACGCTGTACCAGGTGCTGGAGAAGTATTGAACGGTCGTTAAGTCGTGTAGGGTGGGCCTCGCCCACCGATCACCTGAACGGAAAGTCGTTAAGTCGTGAAGTCGCAGAAGCGCTAGTAAAGGGTCGACTTTCTGACCCCTTTTTGGTTATAGTCTCTATAATGAATATCTCAGCAAAGGAGTTGCCATGATCACGCTGCGGACCAACATCGCAGAGATGGCCGGCTACGTTCCCGGCTTCCAGCCCGAAGATGTGGCCTCCTACATCAAGCTCAACACCAATGAAAACGCTTACCCCCCTTCGCCCCGGGTGATAGACGCCATCGTCCGTGAGGCCGGGGAGGGGCTGCGCCGCTACCCGGACGCCTCGAGCAGGCTGGCGCGCGAGGAGGCGGGGAAGCTGTACGGCTTCGACCCCTCCTGGATCGTCATGGCAAACGGCTCGGACGAGGTGCTCAACAACCTGATCAGGGCCTTCGCCGGTGAGGGCGAGGAGGTCGCGTATGTGCATCCCTCCTATTCCTACTACGGCACACTGGCTGAGATCCAGGGAGCCCGGGTGCGGACCTTCGGCTTGAACGGGCAGTTCGAGCCGGAAGGGATTCCGGACGATTATGCCGGCCGAATCTTCTTCCTCACCAATCCGAACGCGCCGCTCGGTTTCACCTATAGCCAACGCTACATCGCAGAATTGGCCGGCAGGCTTTCCGGCGTGCTGGTGGTCGACGAGACCTACGCGGACTTCGCCGAAGAAAACTCCCTGGACCTGGTGCGCTCGCTGGAAAATGTCGTGGTGACCCGCACCTTCTCCAAGAGCTACGCCCTGGCGGGAATGAGGGTCGGCATGGCGATAGCGAGGCCCGAGGTGATCGTTGCGCTCAACAAGATCCGCGACCACTACAACCTGGACCGTCTGGCCCAGGCCGCGGCAACCGCTGCGCTCAAGGACCAGGACTACTTCCTCTCCTGCGTCGGGAAAATCCTCCAGGCCCGCGCCTGGTTCAGCGCCGAATTGATAAAGCTTGGTTACCACGTGATACCCTCAAGCGGCAACTACGTCTTCGCGACACCGCCCGACCGCAACGGCGCCCGCGTCTACCAGGGGCTGTACGACCGCAGGATCCTGGTGCGCCACTTCTCGGACCCGGTCCTCTCCCATGGGCTCAGGATTACCATCGGCACCATGGAGGAGATGGAGCGGACCGTACAGGCGCTGCGCGAGATCGGACCTTAGCCGGAGCTGCCCCTCAAGGTTTTACGGCCCATTTCCTCACCTAAAGACGGGGAGAAAGGCCTGAATCCGGGCGATCTGAATAGTTCCCCTTGAAGAAGAGGGGAAACCGTTGTAATGTTCTAACCGGGCGCTGTCGTCGTGACAGAGTGCCCTGACGTCATACTTTAAAAATCAATCGACAGCATGCGAGATGCGGAAACGGATGGGAACTTTTGCATAACAAAACTGAAGGACAGAACCCCGCAGCGGCACACCTGGTCACCGACCAAGAAACATTAAACCTCCTCGTGGAACGGCTCTCCCTTGAGACAGTCCTCGCCTTTGACCTGGAGGCCGACTCCCTGCATCATTATACGGAGAAGGTCTGCCTGTTACAGGTTTCCTCCGCATCGGAGACCCGGCTCATCGATCCACTGGCGGACCTGGACGTGAGGGCACTTGCCCCCATCTTCGCCAATCCTGCCATCAAGAAGATATTTCACGGCGCCGACTACGACATGCGCTCCTTGTACCGGGACTTCGGTATCGAGGTGGTGAACCTGTTCGACACCATGATCGCCAGCCAGTTCCTGGGCGAAAGCGAGTTCGGCCTGGCGGCCCTGCTGAAGAAGAGGTTCGGCGTCGAGCTGGACAAGCGCTACCAGAAGGCCGACTGGAGCAAGCGTCCCTTTTCCAATGAGATGATGGAATACGCCATGAAGGACACCTCCCTGCTGATCGAACTGTACCGGCAGCTCGAGGCCGAGCTTATCGCCAAAGGGAGGCTTTCCTGGGTGGATGAGGAGTCCGAGCTGGTGGCGGGGGTGAGATCCTCCTCCCGCGAGGGCGAACTGATGTGCCTGCGTTTCAAGGGGGCCAACAAGATGAAGCCGAGGGAGCTCGCCGTGCTGGAGGAGCTTTTGCGTTTCAGGGATGAAAAGGCGAGAAGCGCCGACGTCCCCCCCTTCAGGATACTCGGTAACGATCTGCTGCGCGAACTGGCGGAGAAGCAGCCCCGGTCCAACTTCGAGCTGGTCGGAATCCATACCATGTCGTCGAAGCTGATCGACAGGCTGGGGCG
>DATCHY010000214.1:0-2406 GCA_036508065.1 Geomonas sp.
CCGTGATGGCCCGGGAGATGGTCGCCGCGGGGGCCGCACTGGTCGGAGGCTGCTGCGGCACTACCCCCGAACATGTGAGGGATCTCGCCCGGAGGCTGCGCGGTCTGCGACCGGTCCCGCGCAGGGCCGGACTTGCGGAGGAGCGCGCCCGGACCGGGGAACAGGTTGTGAGAGCCGGGGCCGGGTTTCTTGCCAGGTGGGGGGAGGAGAAGGTGGTCACGGTCGAGCTCGACCCGCCCAAGGGGCTTGATTGCAGCAAGGTGCTCACCGGGAGCCGTGTCCTCAAGGAGGCCGGTGCCGACGCCATCAACCTCGCCGAGAACCCCCTGGCGAGGGTCCGGATGGGGAACATCGCGCTCGCCTCACTGATCCGGCGCGAGGTTGGCATCGAGGTGATCGCGCACGTCACCTGCCGGGACCGCAATCTCATCGGCCTGCAGTCCGACCTGATGGGGGCGAACCTGCTTGGGGTCTCTACCATCCTGGCCGTCACCGGCGACCCCGCGAGCCTCGGCGAGGACGCCGGAGCCTCCTCCGTTTTCGACCTCAATTCCTTCACCCTGATAAAGCTTCTGAGCGAAATGAACCGCGGTGTGAACGCGCTCGGCAGCCCGATCGGCGCCGGGGCTGGGTTCCTCATCGGTGCCGCATTTAACCCGAACTGGCCGAAGATGGAGGTGCAGGTTGCAAGGCTTGCCAGGAAAGTGGCAAACGGCGCCTGTTTCGCCCAGACCCAGCCGATCTACGATCTGAAAAGGCTCGAGCAGATGCTGGAGCTGACCGCTCATCTTAAGATCCCGATCCTGCCGGGTGTGCTCCCCCTGGTGAATGGGAGAAACACGGAATTTCTGCACAACGAGGTCCCCGGCATCGTCATTCCGGAGGAGATACGGCTGCGGATGTCGGGAAGAGTAGGAGACGACGGCGTCAGGGAGGGGCTTGCCATCGCGCGCGAGTTCATCGAGGCCGCGATCGACCGGGTGGGTGGCTTCTACCTGATCCCCCCCCTAGGCAAGTACGAGATTGCGGTGGAACTGGTCAGGTTCATCAAGTCCTATCCCTGCGGCCCGCGGAAATCGGTCACGACTTGAAACGCAGGTTCAACGAGGCGGTGACGATCGCCCGGGAAGAGGGACTCCGACGGCTGGACGGTTTTCCTTGAGGCGTGGGGGGATCCGAACAGAATGCCATCGCTCCAACAGGATGGAAACGAAAGGGATGCGTGCATGATCGACATACAGGGCTTGACAGTCAGGATCGGGGAGAAGCGGGTACTGCGGGATGTCAACCTGCGGATCGAAACGGGGAGAGTCGTTGTGCTTTTCGGCCCGAATGGCTGCGGCAAGACCTCCCTGCTCAAGACGATCATGGGAGGGGAGCAATACCGGGTGGAATCCGGCCGGATACTCTTTAAAGGCGAAGATATCACCGGGCTTGCCATAGACGAGCGGGCGCGGCTCGGGATCGGCATGGCCTTCCAGCGGCCGCCTGCGGTCAGCGGGGTCAAGCTCGGAGAAATACTCCGCAAGCTGCCTGGAGAAAAGACGCCACCTGGACGAAGAAGAGCTCCTCGGACTGGCGCGTCAGCTGAACCTGCCCGACTTCCTTGAGCGGGACCTGAACCTCGGTTTTTCCGGGGGCGAAATCAAGCGGAGTGAGCTTCTGCAGCTCATGGGCCAAAAACCTTCCTTCATCATGCTCGATGAACCCGATTCGGGCGTGGACCTGGTAAACATCAACCTGGTGGCCCATGCGATCAACGATCTCCTGGAAAAGGAAAAGGCGGCGGCGCAAAGGGCCAGGTCGGGGCTGATCGTCACTCACTCGGGGTACATACTGGATTACGTGAACGCCGACCGCGCTTATGTCATGCTTGACGGTTCCGTACGCTGCTCGGGCAATCCGCGCGATCTCCTGGAAGACATCAGAACGAAGGGGTACGAGGGGTGTGTGCTATGTCGAGGGTAGATCTGAAAAAGAGGAGTGAAGCCGCAGCAGGGAAGCCTGCGCCGTTCGGTCCCGATATCGACTTCGCCGCCTATCCGGCAGAGGCGGCCGAGCACGGGGAGGTTGCCAGGCTGACCGAGCTACCTGAAGAGGTCCGGGAAAGGGCCTTGAGCGTAGGGGTCGATACCGGGGAGGAGTGCCGGAGGGGGTCCTTTTTCCAGTTGGACCATTCCGTCGTTTTTGCTGCCGCCTATCAGAACGGGCTCGAGGTGATGGACATCGCCGCCGCCCTGGAAAAGTACGACTGGCTGAAGGAATACTGGTGGAACGCCCTGGCGGTAGATGCGGACAAGTACACCGCCAGGGCCGAGCTGGAACCGCACCACGGCTATTTCCTGCGGGCGCTGCCCGGCGCCAAGGCGGAATTCCCGCTCCAGGCGTGCCTTTACCTGACCCAGG
>DATCHY010000215.1:0-3156 GCA_036508065.1 Geomonas sp.
TTCGCAACTATCTGATCCTTGGTGCCTGCAATCCGGGGCTCGCCTATCAGGCGTTCGGCGTGGAGCTCAACATCGGGACCCTGCTCCCCTGCAATGTGGCGATCTATTCCCTCTCCGAAGCGCGCACGGTCGTAACGATCATGGACCCGGTTGCCTCGCTCTCCCTGGTGGGCAACCCCCAACTTACCGAACTCGCCGATACCGTGAAGCGGAGCATGAAAAAGGTGCTGGCTTCCTTGTAGCACCGCTGTGCTGCTATCGTTGCAACAAATCCCGTAGGAGCAATGCCGCTCCTACGGTAGGTATTTATACCTGGCGGCAGATCATTACTAATCAGGTTTCATAAAGAGGTGGTGCGAACATGAACATACTCGACTTTGCGCTGAAGCTGGAAGCCGACGGAAAGGCGTACTACGAAAAGCTGGCCGCGGAGAGCGATTCCAAAGAGCTGAAAAATCTCTTTACCCTGCTGGCGGAGGCCGAACAGAACCACTACGACGCCCTGCTGGCGAGGAAAAACGAGACTGCCTTTGCCGGTGTCGAGAGCGGGATCCTGGAAAAGGCCAAGAACCTCTTCCAGCATCTGCTGGAGATGAAGCAGGGCCAAAGCCAGCTCAAGTTGGATATCGACGGCTACCGGCATGCCATCAAGGCCGACGAGCAGAGCATCGGATTCTACGAGATCGCAGCCGAAAAGGAGAAGTCCCTCGAGGTACGGCACCTGCTGCAGGCGCTCGCCGCCGAGGAGAAGCTCCACCTCAATATCGTCGAGAACATCTACGAATTCGTCGAATCTCCCAAATATTTTCTCGAGTGGCAGGAGTTCAGCAATCTGAAGCGATTGTGAATCCCGTTCCCTCCCTTGCCTCACGCCGGTTCGCGCCGTGCTCCCCGCACGGCGCACCGGAACGTGGCGTCTCCCCAGCGCGCGCATAAATGAAGCCAAAGGGGAGCATCCATCGTAAAGGACCATGATGAAAATCAAGCGGATATACGAGGAGCCCGATCCTTGCGACGGCCGGCGCATCCTGGTGGACCGGCTCTGGCCGCGAGGCCTGTCGAAAGAGCGGGCCAGGGTGGACTGGTGGCTCAAGGAGATTGCGCCAAGCGATGAGCTGCGCCGCTGGTTCGGCCATGACCCTGCCAGGTGGCAGGAATTCCGGGCCCGCTACCGCAGCGAGCTCAAGGGGCAGCGCGCGCTGCTGGACGAGCTGAAGAGCCTCGCGCGCAAGGAACCCGTCACTCTTCTGTATGCGGCCAAGGACCAGGAGCATAACAATGCGGTCGTGCTGAGGGAACTGCTCGCGCCATGAGGCAGCGTTCGTTGAAATGCGCGAGCTTAGAGGAGTCTCGTATGGGACAGAACCTGGCAATGAAGATAATGGCAAGCCACCTGGTCGACGGGGCGCTCGTCCCCGGCCACGAGATTGCGCTCAAGATAGACCAGACCCTCCTGCAGGACGCGACCGGAACCATGGCGATGCTCGAGTTCATAGCGACGGGTGTCAGCCGCGTCAAGGTCGATCTGGCCGCACAGTACATCGACCACAACCTGCTGCAGACCGACAACAAGAACGCCGACGACCACGCCTTTCTGGCAAGCTGCGCGCAGAAGTACGGCATCCAGCTCTCCAAGCCGGGTAACGGCGTCTCGCACCAGGTCCACCTGGAGCGTTTCGGCGTGCCGGGGACGACGCTTCTCGGAGCCGATTCGCACACGCCGACGGCCGCCGGGCTCGGCATGCTCTCCATCGGCGCGGGCGGGATGGACGTGGCGCTCGCCATGGCCGGGCATCCGTTCCACCTCAGCTGCCCGCGCATCTGGGGGGTGAAGCTGACCGGCGCGCTGCAGCCATGGGTCTCGGGGAAGGACCTGATCCTGGAGCTGCTCCGGCGCCACACGGTGAAGGGGGGGGTGGGGAAGATCATCGAGTACTACGGGCCGGGGGTCGCGACCCTGTCGGCTACCGACCGCGCCACCATCGGCAACATGGGGGCGGAGCTTGGCGCCACCTCCAGCATCTTCCCGAGCGATCAACGGACCCTGCAGTTCCTGAAGGCGCAGGGGCGCGGCGCTGCCTGGCGCGAACTCTCCGCCGATCCCGATGCGGGCTACGACGAGTACGAGGAGATCGACCTGTCGCAGATCGAGCCGATGATCGCCTGCCCGTCCTCGCCGGACAACGTGGTGCGGGTCGCCGAGGTGGAGGGCGTGAAGGTCGACCAGGTCATCGTCGGCAGTTCGGTCAACTCCTCGTTTCGCGACCTGATGACGGTGTGCCGGATCCTCGACGGCAGGAGGATCGCGCCGCAGCTCTCCTTCCATATCAACCCAGGGAGCCGGCAGGTGCTGGAGAACGTGGTGGCGCACGGCGGCCTGATGATGCTCCTCTTGGCGGGGGCCCAGGTGCACCAGCCGGGGTGCCTCGGCTGCATCGGCATGGGACAGGCCCCGGGAACCAACCAGGTGTCGCTGCGGACCTTCCCGCGCAACTTCCCCGGCCGAAGCGGCACCAAGGAGGACCGGGTCTACCTCTGCTCCCCGGAGACCGCGGCGGCCGCGGGTCTCTTCGGGGTGATCACCGACCCCCGCAAGCTCTCCGAGCTGCTCCCCTGGCCCGGGGTGGAGAACCCCGAGAGCTACCTGGTGGACGACTCCAGCCTGGTCGCGCCGCCGGAAAGCGGTCAAGCGGTGCAGATCGTCACCGGCCCGAACATCGTGCCGTTCCCCGCGTTCGACCCGCTGCCGGACCGGCTCGACCTGGAGGTGATCATCAAGGTGGGGGACAACGTCTCCACCGACACCATCATGCCGGCGGGCAACAAGGTGCTTCCCTTGCGCAGCAACATCCCGGAGATCAGCCGGTTCGTCTTCGAGCAGATCGACCCGGGATTTCCCGAGCGGGCGCTTGCCAGGGGGGGCGGGGCGGTGCTGGCCGGGGTCAACTACGGGCAGGGCTCATCCCGCGAGCATGCGGCACTGGCACCTCGCTACCTCGGCATCCGGGCCAAGATCGCCAAGAGTTTCGCGCGGATCCACCGCTCGAACCTGATCAACTTCGGCATCCTGCCGCTCACCTTCAAGGATCCCGCGGACTACGACCGGCTCAAGCAGGGCGACCATCTCCGGATGACCGGGCTGCGGGAGCTGGTCCG
>DATCHY010000216.1:0-2687 GCA_036508065.1 Geomonas sp.
TGGGGAGTCGGCGAAAGACGCGTCGCGGGATGCCGAAGCCGTAGCTTACATGGTTGCCGCCGGCAATCACCAGCATATGCCGGTCCTTGCCGTCCGGACTCGCCAGGTAGCGGGCTGTCGACTCGGCCATGGTCTCGTCCCACAGGGTCTGGACGCGCAGGAAGCCTTCGAGATGCATCTTGCCGTGGCTGTGACCGCCGAAGATCCCCTCAACCATGCCGCGCTGGTAGGGGTCGGTCTGGTCGAATTCCGGCAACTGGGCCTTTTCCTCGGCGCTCAGCTCCTCCAGCGGCTTTTTGCCCACCGCCTGCACCATGCTCTTCTCGGCGTTCAGGGCGATGACCGGGATGTGCCGGTCGCGGGCGAAGATCAGCAGGTCGCGGTACTGAGCGAAGTCCATCTTCCAGTTCTCGAACCAGCGCGATTCCTTGATGAAGGCCTTTTCGTCCAGCTTCCCCGCGACCCAGCGGTCGAGGGCCGGCTGCTGCGAACGGTTGAACATCTCCATGCCGAGGGCGACCTTGCCGGGGTGCCGCGCATCGAGACCCTGGAGCGTCTGCAGTTCCAGACGGTGCGAGGCCGGGTTGTCGTGGGTCTCGCCGACGTAGACCACGCGGGCGTCACCGGCCACGGAAAGCATCTGGTCGAGGCTGACCACGGTCCCGGTCGGCAGGTGAACGATGTCACCCACCTTGGGCGGCGAGCGAAGCGGATAGGGGTTCTGAGGGTTACCCATCAACTGTTTTCCTGCGGGGCTGCAGGCCGTTACGGCAAGAAGGGACAGCGCTGCGGCCAGGCTCAATGGGGAAAATACACATTTCATGTTGTCTCCTGACTGGGATATTTTCGCTTTTTCGCTTTACACAAACCCTTTGTGAGGAGGAATCTTCCGCGAAAGGGCCTTTCCAGAAAGAATTCTCAATAAAACATCAGGGGCGTTATTGGCAGCGTTGAGCAGGACAAGGGCTGGGCCCTGCGGTTTGCGGTCGCCCCGTTCCCAGTGGCGCAAGGTTCCGAGGCTGATCCCGAAGGTTGCCGCAAACTGCGCCTGGGTAAGTCCGGTTTTCTCGCGTACCGTTTTTACCTTTACCTCTTCAGGCATGAACGCAGGTGCTCGCGGCTTTGCCCCCTTGTCGTGGGGGATGGCCTGCTCCAACCCGTGTTGTATAGGCGCGGAAAGCTTTCCCATACGGATAATCCTCTTCTATGGTCTTTTCAAAAATGCTGCCCGAGGTGGAACCCGCGAGGCAACCAACAGCATCCGGCGGCTTTTTAATCTTAGAGCGCACAAACCTAATCCAATGGATTACCGATGTCAAGGATTTTGCCGGCCTGCGCGAGGAAACCCTTCCGTTTGTCAGGCTTGACCCGAAACGGGATTTGGGCTGCAATAACGAGATCTTGCGCTAAGTTGCTTAATTTTATCCAAGTGGTATGCTGTTAACCACTGCCCCTATTGCATATACGCCCGCTAACCTCGCCAGCTCGTTTCATGAAAAAAACTCAAGATCTTATGGGACTCGCCAAAGGAGAACTTATGAAATCCACCGTATCCGCGGCTCTCTTATTCTTCTGTCTTTCGATCTGCCTTCCTTCGCAGGCAGCCGCGTCGGTCAAGGACGAGGTAAAGCGGGTCGTCGACGAGGTGGTGCGGATCGTCTCGGACCCCGAGCTGAAAAAGCCGCAGAAGGAGCCGCAGCGGCGGGCGGCGCTGAAAAGTACCATAAGCCGGATCTTCGACTATCAGGAGATGGCACAGCGCTCCCTGGCGACGCACTGGAAGGAGCGCACCCAGGCAGAGAGGAAGGAATTTATCTCCCTCTTCGAGACGCTGCTGGAAAACTCCTATGCGAACAAGATCGAGTCCTACCACAACGAACAGATCGTCTACCTGGCTGAGACCATCGATGGCCAGCATGCGGAGGTGAAGTCGAAGGTGATCGCGCCCAAGGGGGACGAATATGCGCTGGATTACCGCCTGATGCAAAAGGGCGGCAAGTGGATGGTCTATGACGTGGTGATCGAAGGGGTGAGCCTTGTTTCCAACTATCGCGGCCAATTCAACCGGATCATCAACAGCCAGGGGTACCCCGCACTGGTTAAGAAACTGCGGACCAAGAGCGAGGAGATCAAGGCACTGTGACGCCATGAAGCCTGACAATGTGTGGTATGGGGCCGTTAAACCTAAGTTTGACGGCCTTTTTTATGTTGACAATATGACTCTCCCGCAAATAGAATCCCTGATTCAATAAATATTGGAGGTTTGCGAATGGGAAAGCTTTTTAAGGTTGCGGTACTGCCGGGCGACGGCATAGGCCCTGAGGTTATGGCAGAGGCACTCAAGGTGCTGGATGCAGTAGAAAAACGCTACGATGTCACTTTCGAGCGGACCCGCGCGAACGTCGGCGGGGCGGGGATCGACCTTGAGGGGCGCGCGCTTCCCGAGACCACCGTGAATATATGCAAGACCTCGGACGCCATTCTCTTCGGCTCCGTGGGCGGACCGAAGTGGGAGACGCTGCCGCCCGACGAGCAGCCCGAGCGCGGCGCACTGCTGCCGCTTAGAAAGATTTTCGGCCTTTACGCGAACCTGCGCCCGGCCGTCATCTTCCCGTCGCTCACCTCTGCCTCCTCCCTGAAGGAAGAGGTGATCGCCGGCGGCTTCGACATCCTGGTGATCCGGGAGC
>DATCHY010000217.1:0-2898 GCA_036508065.1 Geomonas sp.
TTATGAATTTTCTGGTTTTAACCGGCTGAGGATTGAGGTACTCTGTTGGGAATTTGGCAGGCGAAATGCGGAGGCGACTGGGGTGTTCGAACAACAATACGACGACGAGATGGCGGCCGAGATACGGCGCCTGGAAGGGAAGGCTCGTGCCGCTGCATCCGGGCACCCGGAATGGCAAAACGCCTGTGCCGGCTGCGGGTGCGAGCTGTCCGTGGCTGCAGAGAGCTGCGAGCGCTGCCATCCGAAAACGAAAATGCATTGAAGGAAGAAAAACAGCGTATGCGAGAACTGAAATATCTGGCGGGCTATTCGGAAAAAGTAACAGATCAGGTGAGTCAACTGATTGCCGAAGAGAGACTGGGAAGCGTCCTGCTTCAGAAATATCCCTCGGCGCATGACATCAGGACGGACAGGGCGCTCTATGATTTCGCAGTCGCAATCAAGAACGATTTCCTCCGCAAATCGTCACCGCTCAGCAAAGTGGCCTATGACGGCAAGATCAGCCTGATCCATCATGCCTTGGGCTTGCACACCTTTGTCTCCAGAGTGCAGGGGGCAAAACTTAAATCCAAAAACGAGATCAGGATAGCATCCGTCTTCAAAAACGCCCCGATTGAATTCCTGAGGATGATCGTGGTACACGAACTGGCTCATCTGAAAGAGCGTGATCACAATAAGGCTTTTTATCAGCTTTGCCAGCACATGGAGCCCGCCTACCATCAGCTGGAATTTGACATGAGGCTGTATCTGACGCACCTGGATCTGGGTGGGGCGCTTTATCAGGAGGGCTGAGAACGCGCCTCTGTCGAAATCACCGTGTCAGGTAGGGGCGAATCTTGTATCCGCCCGGTTCCTTGGCACCTCCCTCCGCTGGCTGCGCTTGTATTAGATATCCTTATGATCTATGATGGCCATTCTTTAAATAAAGCGCACCTTAGAGCGCTGCAATTCCAGACACTACAGGGGGCATTATGGTCAAAACTGTACTAATAACGGGGGCCTCGTCCGGCTTTGGAGCCGCCTGCGCGCACGCCTTTGCCAGGCTCGGCTGGAGATTGGTGCTTACCGCGCGCCGCAGCGAAGCGCTCAGCCAGTTGCAGCAGGAGCTCGCTCCGCTCACCCCGGTGCACGTCATCACCCTGGATGTGCGGGACCGCGAGGCCGTCTCTACCGCACTCTCATCCCTGCCGCCGGACTTTGCCGAGGTGGACCTGCTGGTTAACAACGCCGGTCTCGCGCTCGGACTCGAACCTGCCCAAAAGGCGTCCCTCGACGACTGGGACACCATGGTTGACACCAACATCAAGGGGGTGATGTACTGCACGCGGGCGCTTCTCCCGGGAATGGTGGCGCGCAACCGCGGTCATGTCGTCAACATCGGCTCGGTAGCCGGCAGCTGGCCGTATCCCGGTGGCAACGTGTACGGGGCGAGCAAGGCGTTCGTGCAGCAGTTTTCACGCAACCTGCGCGCCGACCTGCTCGGAACGGCGGTGCGGGTCACCAACATAGCGCCCGGGATGGCGGAGACGGAGTTTTCCAAGGTCCGCTTCAAGGGGGACGACGAAAAGGCCCACAGCATCTACGCCGGGGCGGAGCCTCTGCTGCCTGAGGACATTGCCGACATCGTCGTCTGGGTATCGACTGTTCCCGCCCGTGTCAATATAAACAGCGTCGAGGTGATGTCGGTCTGCCAGTCCTGGGGACCGCTCGCCGTGCATCGCGGCAACGTTCAGGGCTCGTCCGCTCCGTAGCGAAGGAGGCCGGACACAACCTCTGCCAAGGTAAATTGCAGGGCACGTGTAGAGACGCATTGCATGCGTCTCTATCGGCACAACCTAAGCTGTAGACGACCTTTTATGCTTTTGCGGCGGTGCTGAGACGCATGCCATGCGTCTCTACACGGGGGGCTGCCATGCGTTGCCTGCCATGCGTCTCTACACGGGTGCCTGGAAGCGAACTGGACTGGCACCGCAGAGTCATCCAATTCTAACGGCAACTGCAGGCAACGAAAGGTTAAGCCTCCCTCTTAACTGCTGATTCGCGTGCACCCCCATCCTCGCTTTTTTTGGTATCCCCACTACTGGCGATTGCTGGTCTGTCGACTCCAGTCCCAACGCTTATCCCTCCAAACTATCCCCACCTGCTGCTGCAAGGTGTTAAAAAGCCGTGTATTGTCTTGCCAGCATGAAAATATTGTCAACCGCGTTGCCGAGTAAAAACATTAGGGTAAAGTTATGGTGGGCAAATTGTCCAGACTTCCCAGGGCCGATGCCTGTCGGTGCGGGGGGCGAAGCGAGCGGGAGGACTAGGTCATGCGCAAGATCTCTTATAGCTGCGAGGTTCATGCTCCCTTGGATACGGTATGGAAACTGCTGATCGAGAAGGTGGAACAGCCGCAAAGCTATATGCCCGGGGTCGTGCAGTCGCGCATCCTTCAGCATTACGGCAACGGCGTGCTCCGTGAGATCAAGTGCGAGGGGATGATGATCAAGGAGAAGGTGGTCATAGACAAGGCGCACGGGGAAGTCCACTATTTCCTGCTGGAACACCCTCTCTTCACCGGAAAGATAGTGAATCGTGTCGTCCCTTCCTCGGTGCAGAGCCCGGTCGCCCCGCAACTTCTGACCATCGAGGTCGATTGGGTGCCCAAGGACGATGAGGCCGAGCGGCTGATCCGGTCCAACATCCCCGATCAGATTCAGAGCGAGGTGCTCACCTTGAAGCAGAGAGCGGAGGCGCTGGAAATGGAGGAATCCCTTCCCCTGACAACCCCGTACGCCTTCGGCATGACTTTGGCTCTCCCTTTTGCCGAGACGGCGAGGAGGGTGCAGGAGGAGCTATCGAAGGAGGGGTTCGGAGTCATTTCGGAGATCGATATCAAACAGAAATTCCGGGAGA
>DATCHY010000218.1:0-3864 GCA_036508065.1 Geomonas sp.
TGAGCACAATACAATAATTCTCAGGAGGCAGCAATGACGAAGAAAATGGACGCACTTGAATACCACTCATCCGGCCGCAAAGGGAAGATCGAGGTGATCTCCTCAAAGCCGTGCCTTACTTCCCGCGATCTCTCACTTGCCTATACGCCGGGTGTTGCAGAGCCCTGCCTCGAGATAGAAAAAAACCCGGAAGACGCCTACAAATATACAGCAAAAGGGAACCTGGTTGCCGTCGTGTCGAACGGTACCGCGGTGCTCGGTCTCGGCAACATAGGCGCCATGGCGGGGAAACCGGTCATGGAAGGCAAAGGTGTGCTCTTCAAGCGCTTCGCCGACGTGGACGTCTTCGACCTTGAGGTGAACTCAGAAAACCCGGACGACATCATCAAGGTGGTCCAGCTGCTGGAGCCGACCTTCGGCGGCATCAACCTCGAGGACATCAAGGCGCCGGAATGCTTCTACATCGAGGAGGAGCTGAAGAAGACCATGAACATCCCGGTCTTCCACGACGACCAGCACGGCACCGCGATCATCTCTTCGGCAGCGCTCATCAACGCCCTGATGCTGGTGAACAAGAAAATCGAGAACATCAGAATGGTCGTCAACGGTGCCGGCGCGGCCGGCGTCGCCTGCGCCAACCTCGCCATCTCCCTGGGCGCCCAGCAGAAGAACGTCTTCATGTGCGACACCAAAGGGGTCATCTTCAAGGGGCGCACGGAAGGGATGAACCCGTACAAGGAGCGCCTCGCCGTCGACACCGAGCTGCGCACCCTCGACGAGGCTATGCGCGGCGCCGACGTCTTCATCGGCGTCTCCGCCAAGGGCGCCGTGACACCGCAGATGGTGCGCGAAATGGCAAAGGATCCGATCAT
This sequence comes from Geomonas sp., assembly GCA_036508065.1. Classification (GTDB taxonomy): domain Bacteria; phylum Desulfobacterota; class Desulfuromonadia; order Geobacterales; family Geobacteraceae; genus Geomonas. Next base: position 873 of record DATCHY010000218.1, read on the forward strand.
CATGGCGATGGCCAACCCGGACCCCGAGATCACCCCCGAAGAGGCGCTCGCCGTCCGCAGCGACGTGATCATGGCTACCGGGCGGTCCGACTACCCCAACCAGGTCAACAACGTGCTCGGCTTCCCGTTCATCTTCCGCGGCGCGCTCGACGTGCGTGCCAGCACCATCAACGAGGAGATGAAGAAGGCGGCGGTCTTCGCCCTTGCGGAACTTGCCCGTGAGGACTGCCCGGACTCGGTCTGCCGCGCCTACGGCAACGAGAAGTTCTCCTTCGGCCGCAACTACATCATTCCGAAGCCGTTCGACCCGAGAGCCCTGTTGCGGGTGGCGCCTGCTGTTGCGAAGGCGGCCATGGATTCCGGCGTGGCACGCATGCCGATCGAGGACATGGACAAGTACACCGAGTCGCTGGAAGCGCTGCAGGGCAAGGCCAAAGAGACCATGCGCCTCATCATAAACAAGGCCAAGTGCGACCCCAAGAAGATCGTCTTCCCGGAAGGCGACAACGAGAAAATCCTGAAGGCGGCCTATGCCATCATCGAGGAGGGGATCGCCCAGCCGATCCTGATCGGGAGCAGGAAGAAGGTGCTGGAAAAGATGGCGGAACTGGGGCTGCATGACCTGAACGTGACCATCATCGATCCGGAGGATTCGGAGCTGACCGAAGGGTATGCCCAGGAGTTGTACCGTCTGCGCCAGCGCAAGGGTGTCACCCTCTCCGAGGCGCGCCGCATCGTGCGCCGCAAATCGCGGAACCACTTCGGCTCCATGATGGTGCACATGGGGGACGCCGACACGCTCCTCTCCGGCATCGACTCCCACTACCCGGATACCATCAGGCCCGCCCTTGAGGTGATCGGCAGACAGCCGCAGCTCTCCGGCGTCCACGGCATGTACATGATGATCTTCAAGAAGGGGATCGTCTTTCTTGCCGACACCACGGTGGAGATCGAACCGACCGCCGAGGAACTGGCCGAAACAGCCATACTGGCTGCCGAAAAGGTACGGCTTTTGGACATAGAGCCGCGCGTCGCCATGCTTTCCTTCGCCAACTTCGGTTCCGTGAACCACCCCCTGGCCATCAAGGTGAAGAGAGCGGTAGAACTCGTGAAGCAGAAGGCGCCCGATCTCGAGATCGACGGCGAGATGCAGGCCGATACGGCAGTCACCCCCGAGCTGTTGGCGAACTACCCGTTTTCCAGCCTGACCGGCCCCGCCAACATCCTGATCTTCCCGGACCTCAACTCCGGGAACATCTGCTACAAGCTGCTGCACCGCCTGGGGGGAGCCGAGGCGATCGGCCCGATCCTGATGGGGATGAAAAAGCCCGTCCATGTACTGCAGCGTGGCGACGACGTCTCCAACATCCTCAATATGGCGGCAATCGCCGTCGTGGACGCGCAGAGCGTATAGTTTATTTAGTTTTTTCGCAAGTTGAGCTGCACCTCGAAAGGGACCCGGAAACGGGTCCCTTTTTGTTTTCCCATGGCAGTCAGAGGTTTCTTTTGATTGTCATTTCTGCCGGGAATTTGCTATAGATAGGTGCAATAAACTCACTGCCGCAGTATCGGGCAAGGGGAAGGCGGTCATTCCGATGGAAGAAGCAATGCAGCCGCTCGAAGCGGATCAACAGATCAGATTCAACAAACTGCTTGTGCTTGGTGCCGCTGCCTCAGTCATACTGCACCTGGCCTGCACTATCGCCCTATTCATCCTGCCCCAGGGCTCGCCGGCCACAACTTCTTCCGTTACCTATATCGATCTCGGCGCGCCACTGCAACCCGCCCCCGCGGTCGTTCCCTCCGCGGTCGTTCCCCCCATGGTCGTTCCACCAAAGGAGGCGACTCCGCAGGAGGTTGCCCAGGAACCCGAAACGACTCAGGTTCCCGAGCCCCTGCCACAGGTTCAACAAACTAAGGCGATGCCGGACCAGGCTGCTGCGCCTCAGGAGACAAGGACGGAGGAGCAACGGCCACATACGACGATCGGGCTGGGGCTAACCAAAGGGTACTTCAAAGGTCTGGGAGACGGAGAAACGCTGCGCGAGGGAATTAAGGGATACTACCTGGAGATGCTGCAGGGGATCAACGAAAAGTGGTGGTTGGACCAGCAGTTGGACAAAAAAAGAATCGCTCCCGTCGTGGCTACCATTACGGTGGCCAGAAACGGCGACATCGTTGGCAGCCGGATACTGAAGGGATCAGGTAATCTGCGCTACGACAAGGCGGTGCTGGCAGCGCTCGTCGCGGCAAGCCCGCTCCCCCCGCTCCCTGCCAGCTATGTGGGAGATTTTTTCGAGGCGCCCATCCGTCTGGTCCCGCCGCTTAATCTCATGGCCTGGTAAGGCTCAACATCAATCCTCCTCCAGTTCCAGTTCGATGATATCCAGCGGTTCTTCTCCAGCCAGAGAGGAGAGCTTGTGCGCCACGTCGTGGAAAGAGGGATTGACTCCGTGCACCTCACGATAGAGGCTGATCGCTCCATCCAGATCCCCCGTTGCTTCAAAGAGAAAAGCCAGCTCATAGCTGAGGCTCATCCGCTCCTCGACGGAAAGCACCTCCAGGGCGCGCCCCTGCTGCAATAAATCCTCGGACTTGCCGGGTTCACCCTTATCACGGTAGCAGATGGCCTGCAGGGTCAGGCAGTCAAGCCGGCGCCGAGGATTCCCCGCGGCGGCAGCGAATTCCTTGATGGCGTCATCATAACGCCCCATCTCCTTGAAGGCGATGCCCAAATCGTAGCGCGATTCAAGTTCCTCCAGATCAATCGCTTCAGCGGGACTTGCCGAGTCGGGAAAGATCTCTTGCCAGCCGCGTAACTGCCGCGGAGCCGGAGATTGCATCTCTTTTCCCGCCTCTGCTGTCTCTGCTGTCTCTGCTGTCTCTGCTGTTTCTGCTGTTTCTGCTTCTTCTGCTTCTTCTGCTTCTTCTGCTTCTTCTGCTTCTTCTGCTTCTTCTGCTTCTTCTGCTTCTTCTGCTTCTTCTGCTTCTT
>DATCHY010000219.1:0-3659 GCA_036508065.1 Geomonas sp.
TGGGAATTACCCCCGCGGCGTTACTGTAGAGTGGCACTCCAAGCGCCACAGCCACCGGCACAGCAAAGATATTGTCGCGCCCCGCCCAGCGGACTAGAAAATCTGCCGGAACATAGCCATGGATGAAGGCACCAAGGCCAACGCCGACCACCACGTAGGGCCAGATCTTATTCAGCAATCCCAGAGTGTACTCGCGGGCATAATCGAACTTCTCACCGAAGGTCATGACCTTGATCTCGCTGTTGCCAACCTGCATCTCCCAGACATAGTCCTGGACGTACTTCTCCATCTTCAGTTTGCCTATAACGATGCCGGCGACAATGGCGACCAGCAGGCCAGAACCGATGTATATTAGGGCAATCTTCCAGCCAAAAAGCCCCCAGAGCATGATCAGGGCCACCTCGTTCACCATGGGGGAGGAGATGAGGAACGAGAAGGTCACGCCCAACGGAACGCCGGACTCGACAAAACCGATGAAGAGCGGCACTGCCGAACAGGAGCAGAAGGGGGTGACTATGCCCAGAAGCGCCGCCAGGACATTGCCGACGTATTCACTTTTCCGGGAAAGCAATCGCTTGGTTTTTTCCGGAGGAAACGAGGAACGAATGATAGCTACCACGAAGATTATCGTGGTGAGGAGCAGGAAAATTTTCAGTGTGTCGTAAATCGAGAGCTTCGCCCCAACGTGAACCTGGGACGAGGCCAATGAGGTTGAAAACGATGTAGTCGGCAAAGGTTTTAAGCACAGTTTAGCTCCATGAGCGGTTGATTGATTACTCACTTAATGAGACAAAAAAATTACGAGTGGTTCAGCCCGAGGGCTTTACGGGCCGCCTGGCGAATAAGTTCCCTGGGGATTTCCTCGTACGTTTTACCGTCGTACTTGACTGTTCGGCAGCTCGTATCTGACCCGGTCAGGCATGAGCATGACGGACAGGGGTTTTCATCCGTCGCAGCATTGTCCAGAATAGCTTCTAGAGGTACTCCGTCAAACAGAAGCATGTTTGACTGTGCCATGAGTTCTTCGGGGAGGACCGTTTCAGTGAAGATTACGGTAATACCTTTGTCTGCGAGTTCATTGCTCAGTTCGGAAACGACTCCTTTAACTGACGAGCCAGTAGCTGCACAGCGGTCGCAGGTTGCACCTTCTTTTCCATAATGTCGCCATTCGATGGTCAACTTCTTCAAGGTTTTGCCTCCCATGCTCATACAGCCTTCAGCAGATCGTGCCGTCCGTAAATCTCGCGTCTTACGATCCCTGTGACAATATCCATAACCTCGAGAATCTCGGGATGCTTGATGGCGTAGTAGATCTTCAATCCATCTTTGCGCCGGGAAAGAACGCCGGCCGCGAGCATCATGTTCAGGTGGCGGGAGGTATTGGACTGCTCCTCGCCGATGGCGGGAAAAATCTCGCAGACGCATCGCTCGCCATCGCGGAGGAAATCGATTATCTTCAGTCGGGTAGGCTGGCCCAAGGCTTTCAGTATTTCAGCGCGTAGTTCGATAAGCTCTCTCATAGGTCCTCTTTGGTTTATGACTATATAATCATATAGTCCGTCGTTCGAGGTTTGTCAAATATTTTCTTGTCGTGAATGTGCAGTCCGGTCTGGCATGCTCTTACCGCATCCCTGCATGTTTAGAGGGGCAGCAGAACTATCGTTTTGAAAATCATGCTCGGCGCTCAGCATGAGTATTTCGATCTCCTCGATGATCTCTTCCTGGCGCACGGCATTTTTTTTCTGATTGAGACCGGCGATTTTCTGATCCATGCGGCGCGCTGCGTTGTCGATGTGCCGCTGTCGCTGCTGGTTTTCGGCCATCAGCGATTGGTAGAACATCTCGTGCAGGGCCGCGAAGAGGTAGTGTCCTGCCAGTTCGGAGTAAAACGGAGCAGGGGGGAGGTTCAGAATCGGTGCATGCGAATGGCGACTGATCGGCGTCAGGTCGGAGGGAAAAGGCTGGAGCGTGCGGGTTATCACTGCACCGTCTTCCTGCCCATGACAGAGCACGGTAAGGCGGAGAGCGCCCTTTACCGCCAGGCCATTCAACTCCTCGATAACCCGGCTGATGACCGACTGCACCTCTTCGACAGTGCATGCCCCGGTAAGGGGAATGTCCAGTGCTTCCCTGAGAATCTTGCCGCAGAGCCGTGAGCCTACCGCCATCAGGACGGGAGCGGGGGATGCAGGATCGGACTGAAGCTTAGCTTTGGTACGAAGGACCACTTCGTTGAAGTCGCCGCAAAATCCACGCTCGGAACCAATCATGAGCCGAACAGCCACGACGTTTTCGGCCGGGGTGACGACCTCGGGATAGAAGTAGAGAAAATCGGCGGCGGCTGCCTCGATGCTCTCAACCACCCGAGTTTGGGCTGCGAGGAAACGCGAGAGCTTTCCCGTCTCCATGATCGCCAGGGTCCGCATCACACGCAGGATGGCGCTGATGTCCGTCAGGGTGCGCAGTCGACGGTCGATATCAGTTCGCTTCCCCACTGGCCTCCCCCTTTCCGAGCCAAGCGGCGACCGCTTCCCGCCAAGCGTTCTGATGGTCGTCAAGGGAGAGTACCCCGGACTTTGCTCCTGTTTCAAGGAGACGGAGCTGGGGGTGGATCTCTTCCGGTGACAGGTTGTCAAGGAAACCTTCGTTGAAAGCGGTGAGCCAGGCTGCCTGGAACTCGGCAGGTAAGGGCGCCATCCGTTCTTGGCGAAGAATCTCGCGCAGAAGTTGTCCGCGCCGGATCTTCGCCTCCATAGATGCTTCAAGCCGGGAGCCGAAGCGGGTGAACAGCTCCAGTTCCAGGAACTGAAGGTAGTCGAGTTTCATCCGGCCGGCGGCCTGCTTGATCCGCTCATGTTGGGCCTTGCCGCCGATGCGGGAGACGGAACGGGTGACATCGACGGCGGGGAGGAATCCGGCAGCGAAGAGGTCCTGGTCCAGGTAGATCTGGCCGTCGGTTATGGAGATCAGGTTGGTTGGTATGTAGGAGGAGATCTCCCCCTGCTGGATCTCGATGATCGGCAGTGCTGTCATGCTGCCGCCGCCGCTGGCGCCGGCGAGACAGGTGGAACGTTCCAGCAGGCGGGCGTGAAGGAAGAATATGTCCCCGGGATAGGCTTCTCGCCCAGGTGGCCGCCGCAGCAGCAGGGAAAGTTCCCGGTAGGTCTGGGCGTGGAGGGTGAGGTCGTCGTAAACGACCAGCGTATCCATGCCCCGGTGCATCCACTCCTCGGCCACTGCGCATCCGGCAAAGGGGGCCAGGTATTTCAGGCCGGGAAGGCAACTTGCCTCGGCGACGATGACCGTAGTATAGGCAAGGGCGTCGGCGGCGCGGAGAGTCTCGATGATGGAGACAACTTTGGACCTTTTCTGGCCGATGAGAACATAGACGCAGCGTACCCCCTCCTCGCGCTGGCTGATCACTGCGTCAACGGCGAGGGAACTCTTGCCGGTGCTGCTTCCGCCGATAATCAATTGCCGCTGTCCCCGGCCGATGGGGATCATGGTGTCGACGATCGTGGTGCCGGTATAGAGGGGGCGTGACACGAAATCACGGTCAGTAATGGGGGGCGAAGGTGTGAAGATAGGGCGGCGAAACGGGGCGTCGGGGACGGCAAGGCCATCGAGGGGAGTGCCGAGGGGATCAAATACCCGGCCAA
>DATCHY010000220.1:0-4917 GCA_036508065.1 Geomonas sp.
CTGGAGGCCGGCATGATCGAGGAGGTGCAGCAGCTGCACGCCTCGGGCATACCCTACGAGCAGCTTGAATTTTACGGTCTCGAGTACCGGTACCTTTCGCGCCACCTGAAGGGGGAACTCTCCAGAAACGACATGTTCCAGAAGCTTAACAGCGCCATCCACGACTTCGCCAAGAAGCAGGAGAACTGGTTCAGGAGGATGCAGGGCCACGGGACGTCGATCCACTGGCTGGAGGGGGCCGGCGACCCGCTCCGGGAAGCGCTCGACTACCTCGACACGCTGGCACCCGTTTCGCCGGGAGCGCCATGAGCCGGGATCCGCTTGCCAAATACCTCGCAGGCCGGGCCATAACCTCCCCCTGGAGCATCGAAGGGTGCCGCGACGTCGCAAGCGCCGGATGCATCGTGATACCCGCCCTGGGCGAATCGCAGCGCCTCTTCGCGACGCTCGGCTCCCTTACTGAGAACCCGCCGGAGCAGCTCGCTCGCTTTCTCGTCGTCGTGGTGGTGAACCACCGGGAGGACGCAGCGGAGGCGGAGAAACAGGACAACCGGGAAACGCTCCGCCGGCTGCGGCTGGGAGAAATCCCGCTCAGGCTCGCGCTGGTGGATGCGGCAAGCGACGGTCTCGAGCTCCCCGCCAAAACCGGCGGGGTCGGGCTCGCCCGCAGGATCGGGATGGACCTGGCGCTGCCGCTCATTGCCCCGGACGGGATCATGGTCTGCCTGGATGCGGACACCCTGGTGGGACCCGACTACCTGCAGGCTATCAGCGCCCATTTCGAAACGAGCAGTGCCGGAGGCGCGGTCATCCCGTTTTGCCACCAGCGCGGCGAGACCCCGGCCGAGGAGCGGGCCATCACGCTCTACGAACTGTTCCTGCGCCACTACGTGCTGGGACTGACGCGGGCCGGCTCGCCGTACGCATTCCACTGCGTGGGAAGCGCCATGGCGTGCACGGCAGCGGCCTACCTGAAGATGGGGGGGATGAACGGCCGCAGCGCCGGCGAGGACTTCTACTTCCTGCAGCAGCTCAAAAGGACCTCCGGGATCGCCCAGGTGGGCGGCACGGTCGTGCGCCCCTCGGCCCGGAGCTCGCACCGGGTACCGTTTGGCACCGGCAAGAGCATCTCGCGGATCCTGGAGCAGGGCGAGGAGTCCCAGAGCTTCTACCGGACCGACTGTTTCCGGATCCTCGGGGAGTGGCTCGGCCTCGTGGAAAAGGGGGCGGCACTTTCGGGTGGGGAGTTGCTGGCCGCAAGCGCCGGGGTGGACCCGGAACTCGCGGCGTACCTGGAGCAGGCCGGATTCGCCCAGGTATGGGAGCGGCTCCGGGCGAACGCAGGCGCTCCCGAGCGACTGAAGACCGCCTTCCACGGCTGGTTCGACGCCCTGAAGACCGTCCGGCTCATCCACCATCTGTCGCTCAGCTACCCGAGGTGCCGGGCCGACCAGTCGCTCCCGGAGCTGCTCCGGTTCTGCGGGGCGCCCCACGCACAGGGGGAATTGGCGCAGCTCCAGCTGCTGCGGGGGATGCAGGGCGGCCACATAGTAATTGACTAAATAAGTCGGGTATGCTACCACAAAAGCGGAAGTTCCCGCGCGGCAGACTGTTCCGCGACAAGAAACCAGGGAGGTACCGATGTTTCCAAGGTTACGATCGGACATAAAGGCGGTCTTTGACAGGGATCCGGCAGCCAGGAGCACGCTGGAGGTGATCTTCTGTTATCCGGGGCTGCACGCAATCTGGTTCCACAGGATCTCGCACTGGTTCTGGAAAAAGGAACTCTGGTTTTTCGGACGCTTCACCTCGCACCTCGCCCGCTTCCTGACCGGGATCGAGATACATCCGGGTGCCACCATCGGGAAGGGATTTTTTATCGACCACGGCATGGGCGTGGTGATCGGGGAAACCGCCGAGATCGGCGAGAACGTCACCCTGTACCACGGCGTGACGCTGGGCGGGGTGAGCTGGGAGAAGGTGAAACGCCACCCTACCCTCCAGGACAACGTGGTGATCGGCTCCGGCGCCAAGATCCTCGGCCCCTTCACGGTCGGCAAGGACAGCAAGGTCGGCTCCAACTCCGTCGTGGTCAAGGAGGTTCCGCCCAACTCCACCGTGGTCGGTATCCCCGGGCGCGTGGTGATGGCGACCGAAAAGCCCCAGGAGCGCATGGACCTGGAGCACGGCAGGATGCCGGACCCGGAGGCAAAGGCGATCTCCTGCCTCTTCGACCAGATCCGCGAACTGGAGAGGAAATACGTCGCGCTCGCAGCCGAGCACGAACTGCTGAAAAAACGAATCGGGTTGTCGACAAATCACCAAGAACCCAAAGCATAAAGCCTCACCACAGAGGTACAGAGAGGAAAATCAAAACCTGATTTATGTCAGCAGTGTGTTTGCTTTTTGCTTTCGACAATCGCCGTGCTGTAGAGCGTAAAATGCGGCAGATTGGCCGAGTAAAGTTGAAATCACAAACAACACAAAATCTTTTCGCCACAAAAAGGCACAAAAGGCGCAAAAAACATCTTCAAGCTTTTAAGCTTTTGTGCGTTTTGTGGCCAATTTTTCGTTTGTGGTTTTGCAGGCAAGAATCAAACCGGACAACCTGGATTTATGTTTAAAACCAAAAAAATTTAGCCATTGTTTTAAGATTTCCTCCCTGTTCCTCTGTGCCCTTCTGTGGTGAGGTTTTTGACGGCAGGCTTGCTTCGATCAATCACCCATACCGCTGCTACCGCCACCGCTACCCCGCCAGCAAAGGATCTCCGCGTAACCAGACCATGACAAAAACAATCGCCATTACCACCCTCGGCTGCAAGATAAACCAGTTCGAATCGGCCGCCATGACTCAGGCTCTGGAGCAGGACGGTTTCAGCATCGTCCCCTTCTCGGAAACGGCGGACATATACGTCATCAACAGCTGCACCGTGACGGCGAAGACGGACGCCGAATCGCGCCGTCTGATCAGGCGCGCCAGTCGCATGAACCCGGAGGCGCGCGTCATCGTGACCGGCTGCTACGCTCAGATGGCCGGGGAGGAGCTTTTGAAGCTGCCCGGGGTGAACCTGATCCTCGGCAACAGCGAGAAGCGCGACATCGCTGCCTTTGTCAGGGGGATGGGGGACCAGCCGAAGGCGGTGGTCGCCGATATCTCACTCGCCAGGTCGGGAGAGAGCGCGCCGCTTGAGAGCTTTGCCGAGCACACCCGGGCCTTTCTCCAGGTGCAAAACGGCTGCGACTCCCGCTGCGCCTACTGCATCGTCCCGTTTGCCCGCGGGGCCAGCAGGAGCGTCGCCCCCGAGGAGGCGCTGGAGGGAATGGCTTCCTTCACTGCCAAGGGGTTCAAGGAGATCGTGCTGACCGGCATCCACCTGGGAGGCTTCGGACTCGACCTCACCCCGCCGACGAACCTTCTGGCACTTCTCAGGCAGGTCGAGGAGCGCGCGCTGGTCGGGCGGCTGAGGATCGGCTCGGTGGAACCGACGGAGGTTTCCCCGGAACTGGTCGCCTTCATCGCCGCCTCCGAGATCGTCTGCCCCCACCTGCACCTGCCGCTGCAAAGCGGCAGCGACGGCGTGCTCTCCCGCATGAACCGAGGCTATACGACAGCCCTGTACCGCGGCGTGGTGCAATCCCTGGCGCAGGCGATCCCCGACATCTGCCTCGGCACGGACGTGATTGCCGGCTTTCCGGGAGAAAGCGACGAGGAGTTCGCCGAGACCTACCGGTTCATCGAAGGGCTCCCCCTGGCATACCTGCATGTCTTCCCTTTCTCGCCGCGACCGGGCACACCGGCCGCGACCATGACCCCCCAGCTGCACTCGCGGGTGATCAAGGAGCGGGCCGAGGCGTTGCGGCTCCTGTCGGAGCAGAAGAAAAACCAGTACGCGGCGGGCTTCGTGGGGCGGGAACTGCAGGTCCTGGTACAAAGGGATGCGGGCGGGAGGAAGGGTCTTTCCAGAAATTACCTGCCGGTGCTGATCCAGGGTAGCGACGGGCTCTTCAACAGCGAGGTGAGAGTCCTGGTCACCGAGTCACAGGGCGGGGAGCTGATCGGGAGGTTGGCGGATCCGAAGGGCTAGACGGTAAAGGTGAAAGTCGCCCCCTTGCCGGTCTCCGCTTCCGCATGGATCGTCCCACCGTGGCGGTTGATGATCCTTCTGGCAATGGCGAGCCCGATCCCCCTGCCGGCGAACTCGTCGGTGCCGTGCAGCTTCTGGAAGGGGGTGAACAGCTTGTCGGCGTAGGCCATATCGAAGCCCGCACCGTTGTCCCTGACCGCGAAGGCGAGGCGCCCTTCCCACTCGGTGGCGTAGAACTCGATCAGCGCTTCCTTTTTCTGCGCAGTGAACTTCCAGGCGTTGCCGACCAGGTTCTCCAGCACCACCCGGAGCAGCCGAGCATCCCCGCGCACCGTCATCCCTTGAGCGATCCGGAAGCCCACCTGCCGGTCCGGCTGGGAGCGCGCCAGTTCCGCGGCGATCTCCTGCACCATGGCGCTCAGATCCACGCTCTCCCTGACGACCTTGCCGCGGGAATAGCGCGACAGCTCGAGGATCGCGTCGATCATCTCCAGGATGCGCCGGCTCGATTTCCTGATCCGTTCCAGGTACTCCCCGCCGGTCGTGTTCAGTTTCCCGGCATAATCATCGATGAGCGCCTGGCTGAAACCCTCCATGTGCCGAAGGGGCGCACGCAGATCGTGGGAAACGGAGTAGCTGAGCATCTCCAGTTCGCGGTTGGCCGCCTCCAGCTGCGTGGTCCGCTCCACGACCCGTTGCTCCAGTTCTCCGTTCAACCTGAGCAGGCTCTCGTTCACCTCGGAGAGCTCCCTCACCTTCTCCTCAAGCTTCCCCGCCACCACCTGGCTGTAATTCCGGAGGAATTCCTCCTCGCGCCAGTCCTTGGCCGCTA
>DATCHY010000221.1:0-3117 GCA_036508065.1 Geomonas sp.
CGCTGAAGGGATCGAGGTAACGGTCGTCACCGGCGACAAGGATCTGATGCAGATTGTCAGCGACAGGATCAGCCTGCTGGACACCATGAAGGAGAAGCGTTCCGGCCCCCGGGAGGTCCTGGAGCGCTTTGGTGTCGTTCCGGAGCTGGTGGCGGATGTTCTCGGGCTGGCTGGCGACACGGCAGACAATATTCCGGGAGTTCCCGGCATAGGAGAGAAGACAGCCAGCGAGTTGGTGCAGCGCTTCGGCTCACTGGAAAAGGTTCTTCAGTGGAGAAGTCTGGTCAGCGGGAAGAGTCGCCGGGAAAGTTTAACGCGCAATGCAGACCAGGCCCGCCTCTCGAAGGTCCTGGCAACCGTGCGCTATGACGTTCCCCTGGAGATTCCCCTTGCTGAGCTGAAACGACAGAAGCCGGACCTGCCGGCATTGATCCCTCTGCTTCGGGAACTGGAATTCGCAGCTCTGGAGGTCGCCTTTACTCCGCCCTTGCCCGGCGTGGTCGAGATCTACAGCGACGGCTCGGGAAGGGAGTCGGGGCCGGGCGGGTATGGAGTGGTCCTGCGCTATGGGGAGCATGAAAAGGAGCTCAGCGGCTTCGAGCCAGCCTCCACCTCCCAGCGGATGGAACTTATTGCTGCCATCAGGGGGCTGGAAGCTCTGAGCCCCCGCAGGGTAGTGCGTCTCTATAGCGATTCCCAGTACCTTGTCCGGGGGATGAGCGAATGGATAAATGGCTGGATCCGCACCGGTCGTCTGGAGGAAACGGGCGCTCTAAAGAATCAGGATCTCTGGCAGCAGCTTGCCTCCCTGTCCGCCAGCCATGAAATAACCTGGGAATGGGTGCGTGGCCATGCGGGGCATCCTTTCAATGAGCGGTGCGACAAGCTGGCAAAGCGGGCTTCAGATGAGGGGCTCAGGGCTGTCGCGGCATCAGGTCAGCTCGATGAGGCGATAAAGGAAGAGAAGATCACACCTTTGCCTGTTGCACCTGTCAATCAGGCGTCGCTTCTGGTCAGGGAGGACCCGGTATTCTCCAGCGATGCCGATGGCCAGTTGCTGCTCTGTTGAATCAGCCGTAACTATGAGCGTCAAGTTCCGCCCAAGCGGAAGATTGAATTTATCAAGGAACCATATCGAGGACCAGCACTATGAAAATACAGAAACTGACAATTGATGACCGCCCCAGAGTCTATGCCCTGCTGCGCCTCGCCTTTCCCAACAGGGAATTCGAAGCAGGACTGGTGCAGAAGCTCCACGAAAATAACAGGCCGATACATGAATGGGTCTGTCTTCATTCCAACAGGATCATCGCCTACGCAGTCTTTTCCAATGCCTATGACGGAGACGTCTGCGGCCTGCACCTTGGGCCCATGGCAGTCACACCCGACTTTCAAAGGCAGGGGGTGGGGTCGGAACTGCTCAGATTCGTCCTTCGGCAGGAACAGATCAAAAGCCAGGCACTCTTTGTCCATGGCAGGCCCGGCTATTTCGGCAAATTCGGCTTTGAACCTTGCAGCCGACCCATCTGCCCCTATGACAAAGACAATGCACATTTCCTCAGCATGGGAAACAGCAGCGACGCCAGTTTCATTGTGGGTTATGAATCGGAGTTCAAACCTGCTCAGCCCTCCCCTGCCCCCAAAGGAATGAAACGCCGGTCAAGGTGATCCGCAGGCGGAAGACTGTTTTTTTTCCAGCGTTGTCCGGTTTAATTCCTGCAAACAAACCACAAAGAAACATTAGCCACAAAAAGGCACAAAACGCGCAAAAGGGTAAAGGCATTAAAGGTTTATTTTGTGCATTTTGTGCGTTTTTGCGGCTAAAAAGATTCTGGTTTATTTTTTAGAATTAGTTTGAGCTTGTTTGTAAATTGCAATTTAGACTTTAAGGCGCGGCGATTGTTGTGGGCAAAAAATAAACCGGACACTATTGGTTTTTTTCCAAAGATTTGGCTCCATGGTGGCAAATTCGGGAAATCCAGCAACTCAACGACGTCCAACCGCACAAGGATGTACAGAATGCAAACGGTGCTGGTTATAGAAGATGAAAAAGACTTGGCTGAGTTGGTTGCTTTCCACCTTGAAAAGGAGGGCTTTCGTGCGGTGATCGCGGGCGACGGCTCCTCCGGGCTGAACGAGGCGCGCAGCTCAAAGCCCGATCTGATACTGCTCGACCTGATGCTGCCGGGCATGATGGGGACCGAGGTCTGCAGGCTGTTGAAGGGCTCCGCGCAGACCGCCGGTATTCCGGTCATCATGCTGACCGCCAAGGGAGAGGAGATCGACCGGGTGGTAGGCTTCGAGATGGGTGCCGATGATTACGTGATCAAACCTTTCTCGACCCGGGAACTGATGCTGCGCGTGCGAGCGGTGCTCAGGAGAAACGCCGAGCAGGCGCCGAAGGGGGCGGGGATATCCATCGGGGCGCTTTTCATCGACACGGAGCGGCACCTGGTCACCGTTTCCGGCGAGGAGGTGACGCTCACCTCGACCGAATACAAGCTGCTGATGAACCTGGCCGAGCGGATTGGGCGCGTGCAGAGCCGTGAGATCCTGCTGCAAAACGTCTGGGGCTACAACTACTTCGGCGACACCCGCACCGTCGATACCCACCTTACCCGGTTGCGCACGAAGCTCGGAGCCGCGGGCGAAATGATCAAGACGGTGCGCGGCTTCGGCTACAAGATGGAGCAGTCATGAGAGGGAGCTTCCGCTGGAAACTGATGGCCTCCTACCTTCTGCTGGTGCTTTTCCTGGGTGCCGGACTCTACGGATATCTCTCCCTGAGCCTCGAGCACTCGATGACCTCCGGGTCCCGTGAGCACCTCCAGGACGAGGCGCGGGTGGCGGCGCTGATGGCCTCCAAGGAGATACGGGACCTGGGGCGGGACGCCCCCTCGCTTACGGCCGCGCTTAGCAAGGCTACCAGGGCGCGGGTCACCGTGATCGCCGGGGACGGCACCGTGGTGGCAGACTCGGAGCTGACAGCGGAGGAGACGGCGAAGCTGGAAAACCATGGCAACCGGCCCGAGGTGCAGCAGGCGCTAAGAGACGGCATGGGGAGCGCTATCCGCTACTCCGCCACCCTGCGCACCGACATGCTGTACGTCGCGGCGC
>DATCHY010000222.1:0-4958 GCA_036508065.1 Geomonas sp.
ACCGCCGTGAAGTGCTGATCAGGACTAGCCGGAGTGGCTTCGCCTGAGCTCCTGATCAATAAGCAGTGGCGCTTCGCCTGAGCTTCTGCTATAAATCGGGCTGGCAGATAGAATCCTTTACAGGAGGCGTTACCACATGCGGAACCTTATCACCAAGCTGGCCTTGCTCCTCACGGCAACCTGCACCATCTTCGGATGCGCGCACAACTACTACAACATCCCCCAGGAAACCCTGGAGAAAAGGGTGAAGACCATAGGGATCGCACCCTTCTTCACCGATGCCGAGTCCGACATCAGGCACCCCGACAAAGGCTCCATAGTCGCGCTGATCCGGGGCTACAACGAGAAAAGCGAAAAGGAACTGATAGGGCGGCTCAGGGGTGCCGGCACCTTTTACGCGGTGCGGCAGGTGGAAGGAGACCCGGCCCGGCTCTTCTCCAGCCTGTTGGCCAGCAGGGAGAGGCGCGACGACGCGGGGGTCATCTATAACAAATACTTCTACAAGAGGGATGAGCTGAAGCAGCTCCTAACGGATAACGGGCTGGACGCCATAATGTTCGTTACGGTAAGCGGGCTCACCAGGCCGGGCAAGGTCTTCTCGAGCAATTACCTGTCCTACCTGGAGACCGACTTCAACTCTCTCACCATGACCGCCCAGCTGCTGGACCGCGATGGCAGCACTATCTGGGAGTACCCCAACTTCAAGCGGACCCCCCTCACGTATCCGCTGTTCTTCTCGCTGCAGTATCCGGATTTTGACGAGGCGGCGGCCAACCTGAGCGAAAAGGTTGATGTGAAGTTCAAAACGGTCGCGGGGGTAACGGCTGCCCTTGCCAAAAGCGAGAAGTCCGCCATTGCCAACGGTCCACCGGTCTCGTCCCTCTATGCAGCCCAGTTCGCAGAGATGCAGTCCCTGCTGGAAACCTACAAGCCGCTCTTCGGCGGGAAGAAGGAGAACACCGCGCCGGCTGCGGCTGCGACACCCGTCGTGGCACCGGCTCCTGTTTTGGCACCGGCACCTGTTTTGGCACCGGCACCCGTCGTGACACCGGCTCCTGTTTTAGCACCGGCTCCCGTCGTGGCACCCGCTCCTGTCGCACCCGCGCCGGCACCCGGTTCGGTCACCTCCGAGGATATAGTACCGGAGGCACCGACGGCCAAATAGCACCTGGGAGTTACTCCCGGATTTGGCAGTTTCGCTAGCACCTCGCATAGAAAAGGCCGGCGCAAAGGGTTTCCCTTCTGCGCCGGCCTTTTCTATGCACGTTCAACAAAATTCAAAAGCTCCCGGAATTGGAAAGCCGTCGGAGACTAAAGTTCCTCGTAATCATCGGTTCCCGGCTCCAGTCCCGACGAATCGGAATCCGAATCCTCCTCCCCGCTCTCATCCTCGTACTCCTCATCGCTCACCCGCTCCAGGAAAACCCTGTTACTCTCAATGAGCCTGCGAATCTCCTTGGTGAGTTCCTCAAGATCGTCACCTTCCAGCGTCACCCCTCAACCCCCTTTCGCGCCAGCGCCCGCCTGTACAACTCCAGGTACTTCTGGACCGAGTTCTGCCAGGAATAGTCGCAGCTCATGCCGCGGCGCATCAGCTTCTTCCAGAGGGCCCTGTCCTTATAGGCGGTGGTCGCCCTGGTGATGGCGGTCCAAAGCGCCTCCGAGGTGTACTCCTCGAACACGAACCCGTTGGGCGTTTTGTCGCCGTCCATGAGGTCGAAGACGCTGTCGGCGAGACCGCCGGTCCTGCGCACCACGGGGACCGATCCGTAGCGCATGGCGATCAGCTGCCCAAGCCCGCAGGGCTCGAAGAAGGAGGGCATCAGAAACATGTCACTTCCCGCATAGATCTTCGGCGCCAGCGAATGGTCAAAACCCTCGGCAAAGGCGATGTTGCGGGCACCGGCAGCCTTGCAGTCGGCCAGCGCCTTCAGGTAGCGCTTCTCACCGTTGCCAAGTATGACCAGTTGCAGCGGTGCCTTGGCGAGCTGGGGCAGCAGTTCGCAGAGGATGTCGAATCCCTTCTGCGCCACCATCCGGGAAACCATGCCGAACAGCGGGATCTCCGGCGCACTGGCAAGCCCCATCTGCCTCTGCAGCCCGATCTTGTCAACCAGCTTCCCGGACAGGGAGGCGTGGCTGTAGTTTTTCATGATCTCCTTGTCCATGGCAGGGTTCCACTCTTCGTAATCCAGTCCATTCAGGATTCCGAAGAGGTCGTCCTTCCTGGCATGCAGCACGCCGTGCAGCCCGCACCCCATCTCAGGGGTCTGGATCTCGCGACAATACGCCTCGGAAACCGTGGTGACCAGGTCTGCCGATAGGATCCCGCCCTTCAGGAGGTTCACCTTGCCGTAAAACTCGAGGCCGCCCATGGTGAAGCAGTCCCGCGAGAGCCCCATCGCCTCAAGCCCCGTGCTCGGGAAGAGCCCCTGATAGGCGAGGTTGTGGATGGTGAAGATGACGCCGGTCTTGGCGAAGAAGGGATCGTTCTTCCTTTCATGCTTCAGGTAATGCGGGATCAGTGCAGTCTGCCAGTCATGGCAGTGAATGATGTCCGGCCGAAAGTCCATCTTTTTCAGCAGTTCCAGCACGCACCTGCAGAAGAAGGAGAAGCGCTGGGCGTTGTCGGGGTAATCGCCGCTGGAGGTGCCGTAGAGCTCATCCCGCGCGAAGTACTCCCGGTTTTCGATGAGGTATACCGGAATTTCTCCCAGGGATGCCTGGCGCAGGAACCCTTTTTTCTCCACTCCGTCAACCATGACCGAAGCGCTCTTGCGCCCCTTTCTGACTGCCCCACCCCCCTTCTCCACGCTGGTGTAGAACGGCATCATGATACGGACGTCGTGGCCGAGCGTCTTCAGCGTCTTGGGGAGCGCACTTGCCACGTCAGCAAGACCGCCGGTCTTGGCGAAGGGGGTTACCTCTGAAGCTACGAACAAAATCTTCATGTAAAAACCTCTAATAGCTTAAAATTATGAAGCAATTTTAGATTAAGACCGTGACTAAGTAAAGGCTTTTCTCGAACTGCGCTTTCAACGCTGCCCCGACCAGTTGGCCGCACTTCGCCTCTGCTTGCCCAATCGCACCGGCGCTATTCGATTTCCGCCTCACGCAGGAAGGTGGCGGCATCCTCGGGAGAAGTCGGATTGATGTAGAAGCCGGTACCCCACTCGAAGCCTGCGATCTGGGTCAGGCGCGGCACCAGCTCGATGTGCCAGTGGTAATCGTACTCGATGGAGCCCCAGTAATCCGGCTTGCCGAGCCTTTGCTGCCTCGGGGGAGCGGTGTGCAGGATGAAGTTGTAAGGAGGATCCCGCAGCACGGACTTCACCCGGCGCAGCATATCCTTCATGGCCAGGGCAAGCTCGGCGAGCTCCTGGTCTTCCATCAGGACAAAATCGTATGAGTGGCGCTTCGGGTAGAGCCTCAGCTCGAACGGGAGGCACGAGGCGTACGGGGTTACGGTGACGAAATTGGCGAATTCCTTCACCACCCGGGTGCCGGCGGAGATCTCGAAGTCGACCAGGTCGCAAAAGATGCAGCGCTCCTTGCTGGCGTAGAACTCCTGGCAGACCCGAAGCTCGGTGGCGGCGACCGGCGGGGTGAGCGGAACCGCGATCAGCTGGCTGTGGGAGTGGGCGATCGGGGCGCCGGCAAGCTGCCCGTGATTCTTGAAGAGGACCATGTAGCGAAAGCGCGGATCCCGGCGCAGGTCAATGAAGCGCGCGCGGTAAGCGGTCAGCACATCCGTTATCTCTGCGATCGAGAGGTCGGCCATCCCCCTTCCGTGGTCCGGCGTCTCGATGATCACCTCGTGGGCGCCGATTCCCTCCATGACGTCGTAGGGGCCGTACCCCCTGCTCTTCAGTTCCCCCTCGATCCTCAGGACCGGATATTTGTTCGGGATCACCCGGACCCGCCAGTTCGGGGCATTCGCCTCGCCGTCCGGCCGGATGGCAAAAATCTCGTCGGGAGTCTTGTCCTCGTTCCCATAGCAAAACGCGCAGCTGGTCATGGCGGCGGTGTCCGGTTCCGCCAGGAAATCACGCGGCCTGCGCCCCCTGTCGGTCGCTATGATAACCCAGTGCAGCTTCAGCGGGTCCCATCTCAGTTCGGACATCGTGCCTCGCAGTACTGCAGGTTTCGCTTTCGCGTTGGAATCCCGAATGCCCATTATGGAAACCACGTGTAGAGACGCATTGCATGCGTCTCCCGCCTTGGCAGCATGCATTTCGCTAAGTCCTGAGACGCATGCGATGCGTCTCTACCAAACCAAACCAAACCAAACCAAACCAAACCAAACCAAACCAAACCGCACTGGAAACCGCGCGTAGAGACGCATTGCATGCGTCTCCCGCCACACCTGCAACCGAATCCGGTTCAAATAAGCCAGTTCTCCATGTCGAGATCCGGGCCGGCGTAGTTCAGAAGCAGCGGGGTGTCCACCGGCCAGCGCCCCAGCTCCTCGCTGCTGCGGGTGAGCGTGAAGTAGGCAAAGAGCTTGTCGCCGGCGGAAACGCCCAGGGTGGCAAGGGGTACCCGGGCCTCGGCGATCCGGACGATCCCGTACTGGGAAACGGTGCCGCTCGCCAGCCACCCCGACGCCCCCTTCACCAGCAGCTCCCCCTCGCCGGCGCCAAGCCGCATGTCAAGCCGGTACTCTTTGCCGTGAACCAGATGGAGCGAAAGGAGATCCCCCTGCTGGAAGATCTTTTCCAGGGACTGCACCCCGTCGATCCGGATGTAGAAATAGTTCCTGTCGAAGCCGTAAAAAAACGACTGCAGCAGGCTTTCGCCGGCGTGCATCGCGGAGTACTGCTTGGTCAGGTCGTAGAGCCCCGCGGCAAGCCACTCGAAATAGTCGGTGACGATCCCGGTTATGGCCGGGGTTATCAGCGCCGCGGGCTCCCGGACGAAGCCGGCCGGGGTCTGCTTCTTGATCGGCTCGTACAGTT
>DATCHY010000223.1:0-2698 GCA_036508065.1 Geomonas sp.
TGAAGCTGCTCGCCTGGGCGCCGCTCGTCATGAACGTCCGGATCCTCGCCATCAACCAGGCCGTCCCGGCCACCGCCACAGTGAAGCGTATCGAGCTCCTGCAGCAGGAGCGGAGCCTTTCCCCCAACACGGCGCGCGGCCTGATCGAGGCATACCGTATCCTCACCAAGCACCGCATCCTGCTTCAGATCAAGGTCATCAAAGGGATCCAGGACGACGCCTATTACCTGAACCCGTACTCGCTGGAAAAGGAGGAACGGGAAAGTATCAGGCACGCCATGCTGCTCATAGAGGAGCTGCAGAAGATCATCCACACCAACTTCTCCATCGTGTGATGCTGAAAGGCGGCCCGCGGGTTTTTCACCTTCTCCCGCGCCGGCGCCTGTGTTATGCTCCTCTCACCAAAGGCACCCCCATCGGAGGACACCATGAGCCACCAGGACAAGCGCTACCAGGTCAACCTGTTCCGCCCCAAGAAGGGGCACATGCGGGATGAGGTACTGATCATCTTCGCCATCCTGTTCGGCTGGGCGCTTTGCACCTTCGGCTTCCAGGTTCTTCTCGCAGTCTGCCAGGGAAGCGGCGCCGGAGACCTTCTGACCGGCCTCACCGTGTTCAACCTGCCGCTGCATTTCTGGTTCACCGGGCAGTTCCTGCCGCTTTGGTTCATCATCCTGTGCGTCATCTTCAACCTCTACATCGACCGGATCACCGAATATCACAGCCGCAGGAGAGACCGAAGCTATGAGTGAATCCTTCTGGTCCATCTTCGTCGTCATCTGCGTGCTGGTATCCTTCATCCTGGTGGGACTGCGGCAAAAGTCGCGCGCAAGCGTCGAGTACGGCTTCGGCGGGCGCTATACCGGGAGGATCGGCGGGGGAGCGGCCATCGCCAGCAACTGGATGAGCGCCGCCAGCCTGATGGGGCTCGCAGGTCTCATCTACCTCAACGGCTACCAGGCCCTCGCCTACGTGATCGGCTGGACCGGCGGCTACGTGCTGCTCCTGGTCCTTTTGGCGAGCCAGATCCGCCGCTTCGGCAAGTTCACGGCGCCCGACTTCGTGGGCGAGCGCTACGGCTCCCCGGCGGCACGGCTGCTAGCCGCCATCATCTCCATCGGGATCTCCGTCATCTACTGCGTCGCCCAGTTCAAGGGGATCGGCATGATCTTCTCCTTCATGTTCGGCATCGACTACGGCCGCGGTGTCCTTTACGGCGGTCTCGCGGTGGTCTCCTACCTGGTCATCTCCGGCATGCTCGGGGTGCCGCGCAACCAGCAGATGCTCTACTTCGTCATCAGTGTTTCCTTCATCGTGCCGCTCATGTGGCTGGCCCATCGTCTGGGCTACTTCTGGCTCCTGCCGCAGTTCGGTTACGGTGTGGCGATAAGCGACCTGGCGCGCCAGTTCCACATCGATTTCGCGGCCCCCTTCGCCCACGGCTCCCTGTTCCAGTGGTGCGCGCTCTGCTTCACCCTGATGGTCGGCACGGCGGGACTGCCCCACGTGCTGTCGCGCTTCTACACGGTCCCCAACCTGCGGGACGCGCGCTGGAGCGTGGTCTGGGGGCTTTTTTTCATCGCCCTCATCTACTGGTCGGCCCCGGCCTACGCGGTGTTCGGCCGGCTGATCGAGGCCCAGCAGGGGCACATCCTCGCCCCGGCCGCCGCGCGCAGCGTGGCTGATCTCACCGTACTGAGGACCGCGGCTTCTGCCGGGCTCCCGGGTTGGCTGGTCGGCGTGCTGGCGGCCGGAGCGCTCAGCGCCGCCTTCTTCACCGTCGCGGGGCTGCTGATGACGGGGGCCGCCTCCATCTCATACGACATCTACTACAGCATATTCCAGCCCCGGGCCAGCGAGTCCGCCAGGATGAAGGTGGCCAAGGGGGGAACCCTGGTGCTGGCGGCGATCGTGCTGCTGCTGGCGCTTAACACCTCCGGGCTGATCGCGGAAATCACCGCTATCGCCTTCGCCCTGGCTGGTAACACCATATTCCCGCTGTTCCTGCTCGGCATCTGGTGGGAGCGCGCCAACGGCGACGGAGCCATGGCCGGCATGCTGGTCGGCATCGTCTGCACCTTCGCCGAGCCGCTCTTCGGGGGGATAGTGCCCCAGGTCGCCGTCCTTTTCCCGCTCACCTCCTCGGCGCTGTGCGGAGCCCCCCTGGTGATCCTCGTCATGATAGCGGTCTCGCTCGCCACCCCGGCGCCGCCCGAAGAGATGAGACGCTTTCTGGAACAAGAGGTGCACGGTCACTTGGATTAGGCAGGTTAAGGTTAACCTTAACCTTAACCTTAACCTGTCTCTTTCTGTTTCTTGGAGCCGTACATGCCGATGCTGTTGGGAACCAAGGAAAATGACATCCTGCAGTGGCGCGCCAGCGCGGAACTGGTCGCGACGCTGAAGGGCAAGCTGGCCCGGAAATGGGAGCAAAGCCCCGCGGGCGAGGCGCAGTCGTTCCTGGAAAATTTCATCGGCGCCCTCCGGGATGAGCTGGGCTACGAGGCACAGCTCGCAAGAGAGCTTTCGGCGCTCGACGAGGGGATCGAAGCGGCGGGCTCCCCGGGAGAAACTCTGCCGCTGCAGGCTCGCTACCTGGAGGTTGTCTCCGCACATTTCAGCCGCCGCAAGTCGGTGCTCGCGCTTTGCGACGTCTGCAACCAGCTGCATGACAGAGTCCTCGCCAAGGCCATTGCCT
>DATCHY010000224.1:0-6735 GCA_036508065.1 Geomonas sp.
CGTGCATCCCGGAAGTCGAGATGGTGCTTTTCAAGGTTCGTCTGCCGTTTTGTTTCGTCCCATTCAAATATCACACATAACACCTTATAGGCAATTTGTATATACATGTCAAGAGGGATAAGCGGAAGGGGGAGGAGGGCCAAAAAGCTGCATACGCTCAGACAATTGTCGGTTCAGCCTAAATTACTGCCCGTCTCCAGATGGTGCTGCCGAGGCTGCTGCCCGTTGATCAGCCGGAGGATGCCATTCAGCAGGTCGAACGGCGTCGGCGGGCAACCCGGGATGCAGGCATCCACGGGGATGATATTGCTCACGGCTCCCAGCGAGGCGTAACTTTCGCCAAATACTCCTCCGTTGCAGCCGCAATCCCCCACAGCAATCACCAGTTTTGGATCGGGAGTGGCGTCATAGGTGCGCCGCAGGGCAATCTCCATGTTTACCGACACCGGCCCGGTCACCAGCAGCAGGTCGGCAAAGCGCGGCGAGGCGGTGAACTGCATTCCGAAGCGCTCGCAGTTGTAGATCGGGTTGTTCATGGCGATGATCTCCAGTTCGCAGCCGTTGCACGAACCGGCGTCCACCTCCCGAATGGCAAGGCTGCGGCTGAATCGGCGCAGGACCGCTTCCTCCAGCCGTTTCCCGACAACAGCGATCTCCGCCTCAACCGGTTCCGGCAACGGCTCGGTCACGATGCCGGTTCTGAATATCTGGTGCAGTATCTTCAGCATATTCCCCTCAACTCTCTGTCACAGATCGTGTCCCGAATAAGATTGATTGAAGCTTTTGTTGCAGAGGGGGAAATCGGGAACGATATTCCCCAGCACCGCCTGTTCCAGCGCCAGCCAGTTAACGCTTGCGGGGTCGCGGATGGTGCAGCGGTTGATTTCGCCGTTAATCCCGGACTGGAGCCAGTAAAGGATTTCTCCCCTCCACCCTTCCACGCTGCTGAACGCACTGCAGAAAGCGGGGGCTGCTCCGCAGGGAGCCCGCAGCTCACCGGCCGGGAACGTCTCCAGAAAGGCGCGGATCAAACGTACCGAATCGCGGACCTCCTCTACCCGCACCCAGGCCCGGGCGTGGACATCGCACGAATTGAGAACGACCTCGACGGGGGGAATCTGATCGTAGGGGGGGAACGGGTTCTGGATGCGGCAGTCAAGGTGCTGGCCGCTGGCTCTCGCCACATACCCGACGGTTCCCAGCTCCCGCGCAAGGTCCGGGCGCAACACGCCGGTGGTGCGAAGACGATCCTCAAGGGATGGATTCAGATCGTAGATGGCAATGATCCGCTCAAATTCGTCCACGAGCCAGTCAAGCTCTTGCCGGATCTTTGCGGCGCCATCAGGCGGAAGGTCGGCAGAGACACCGCCGGGAACCACCCGGTCCATCAGGTAGCGATGGCCGAAAAGCTGCTGATTGGTGCGCAGTATCCTCTCCTTCAGTCGGGACAGTTGACACAGTATAAACGCAAAGGCCGCATCGTTGGCAATGGCCCCGATGTCGCCCAGATGGTTGGCAATCCGCTCCCGCTCCAGAAACAGCGCCCGCAGCCAGAGGGCGCGCGGCGGCGGCTGGCAGCTGCTGAGCGCTTCCAGCGCGCGGCAGTAGGTCAAGGCGTGCCCAACCGTGGAATCCCCGGAAACCCGCCCGGCAAGACGCGCTCCATCCGCCGGGGAAAGCGTCTCGAACCGTTTTTCGATGCCCTTGTGGGTATAACCCAGGCGCTCTTCCAGATTGATGATATCTTCACCGACGGCCTGGAAACGGAAATGACCGGGCTCGATAATTCCGGCATGCACCGGCCCCACCGGGATCTCGTAGACCCCCTCCCCGCTTACCCGTGCCCAGCGGTATTCTCCGGCAACACGCGGGAGCCGCTGACCCGCGGCAAAGGATTTGCGCAGCGGCCAGGCGTCAGCCGGCCAGTCTTCGAACTTGATCCAGGGGCGCAGGTCGGAGTGGACGTGACCGGTTGGGAGCAGCCCCATCAGGCTGTGGATCTGGCGCTCAAAGCGGAAAGCGGGGATATATTCCCTGGTCAGACTCGGGAACGTGGGGTCTTCCAGCGGCAGGGTGCAGCGAACCAGCAGGTACTCGCTTGCCAGAGCGTAGCAGGCGAACAGGGCAAAACCCCGTCCCAGCGCGGATTCATCCACCCCCCACTCGGCCGCAAGCCTGGCTCCGGCCTTCTTCATCAACCGGGCAGCGTCGGCGAAACTTTCGCGGGGAACGGTCAGCTCCCGCACCGTCTCCCCCGAAAGCGTGTTGCCGGGTATGGCCGCTGGACCGAAATGGGTCGTTATGGTGTCGTAGAGTTGCGTCACTGGTAGCCACCTCGTAAAATCCCCAAAGTTCATTTCAATAACCCAACCGCTGCCTGGAACCAGCTCGCGAGGAAACCAGGGAGGTAGACCCCCAGGAGCAGCACCAGCAGCAGATGAAGAGCAACCGGAAGGTTGGCGGCTGAAAGCGGTTTCTGCCAGGGAGGGATCCGCCCCGCGGCCATGGGCTGAACGCGGCGGAAAAGCCCGGCAAAGGCGACGGCAAGGCCGATCAGAAGAAGAGGAGTCAAAAGCGGCATCTGCTTTATGGTGGCAGTCAAGATGAGGAATTCGCTGGCGAAGAGACCAAAGGGGGGCATGCCTGCCAAGGCCATGACCCCGAGCAGCAATCCCCAGCCGACTGCGGGGTTACCCCGGATCAGCCCCCGGATCCGTGACATCTCCTGGGTGCCGTGCATCTGGGAGGCATGGCCGACGCTAAAGAAAACCGCCGATTTGGTCAGGCTGTGCACCAGCATATGCAGCATGCCGCCAAAGGTGGCAATCGGCCCACCCAGGCCGAAGGCGAAGGTGGCTATCCCCATATGCTCAATGGAGGAGTAAGCGAAGAGCCTCTTGATATCCTTTTGCCGCAGCATGGAGAAAGAGGCCACCAGCAATGACAGAAGGCCGAAGCCGATCATCATGTTCCCCGCCAGATGCGTGCCGGTGGAGCCGTCCACAAGCGCTTTGCAGCGCACCAGGGCATAGAGGGCGACGTTCAAAAGCAGCCCCGACAAAACCGCCGAAATAGGCGTCGGCCCTTCGCTGTGGGCGTCAGGGAGCCAGTTATGCATCGGCACCAGGCCGACCTTGGTTCCGTACCCAACCATCAGGAAGACGAACGCCAGCCGGAGAACCGTCGGCTCAAGCTGACCGCTCACCTGGTTGAGGTTGGTCCAGAGGAGCGCATTCCCCCCCTCGCCCAAAACCCGTTCGGCCGCGAAATAGAGGAGTACCGTGCCGAAAAGCGCCTGGGCGATGCCCACGCCGCAGAGGATGAAATACTTCCAGGCCGCCTCGATGGCGGTTGGGGTGCGATAGAGAGAGACCAGCAGCACCGTGGCGAGTGTGGCCAGCTCCATGGAGATCCAGAGTACCCCCAGGTTGTTGGTGAGGAGCGCCATCAGCATGGCAAAGATAAAGAGCTGGAACATGGCGTGGTAAAAGCGCATCCGCATCGGGCCGACCCGGCCATGGGCTCGTTCTACCCGCATATAGCGGCGGCTGAAGATGGCGGTCGTTGTGGAAACGAAGGTGGTAAGCACTACCAGATACACGTTGAACGGATCGACAAAGAAGAAGTTGCCGCCGGCCAGGAATGCCCCCGTCTGGTAGACCTGCAGCGCCAGGGCCAGACTGACGGCAAAAGTCAGGGCAGACCCGGCGATATTGACCTCCGGGGCGTAGCGCCAGTCGCCGATAAAGGCAAGGGCCGCGGCCACCAGCACCGAAATCCAGAGGAGCAGCGTCAGGGTCATGGCTAGTCGGTCTCCTTCAGTTTTGCCATCTGATCCACGTCGAGGCTGTCGAACGTCGTGTTGATGTGGAAGAAGAAAATCCCGAAGATAAACGCGGCGATCAGCAGGTCCAACGCCACCCCCAGCTCCACCACCATCGGCATGCCGAACGTGGCGCTGGTCGCGGCAAAGAAAAGACCGTTCTCCATGGCCAGAAAGCCGATGATCTGGCTGACGGCGTGGCTGCGGGTCACCATCATCAACAGGCCGAGCATGACCGTCGCCAAAGCGACCGCCAGGGTCGTGCGGGTCATCAGCACGGACAGCTGGCGGATCGGCTCGGTCAGGTGATAGGAAAAGATCACCAGAGCAATGCCGATCATCATGGTCGTCGGGACGTTCACCATGCATTCGATCTGGCGGTGGATCTTCAGTTTCAGGATCAGCTTGTAGAGAATGTAGGGGAGCAGCATCATCTTCATCACCAGCGTCAGAAGAGCCGAAAGATAGAGATGATGCACCCCCGAGGCGTAGCCGATAATGGCGGTGCTGACCCCGAGAAAGAACCCCTGCCAGGCAAAGATGTGGATTATGGCGAACATCCGGCGCTGCATAAGGAGGGCAAAGGAAGTCAGCAGGATCAGGGCGGCCAAAAGCAGATTCAGTTGCACCACGAGGGCATTGGACATGATCACTCCAGGATGAAGAAGGATATCATGCCGAGAGTCGCCAGGAGAAAGGCGCTCCCCAGATATTCCGGGACGCGGAAGATGCGCATCTTGGCCATGCCGGTCTCGATCAGCACCATGATTACGCCTCCGAGCAGCAGTTTGAGGACAAGGACAACGGCTCCGATCAGCAGTGCGAGCGGCCGGCCGTCCGCGGCGATACCCCAGGGGAGGAACGCGGCAATGCCGAGGGCAAAGAACAGGGTCAGTTTCATCATGCCGGCCCATTCGACCAGCGCCAGGTGACGGCCGGAATATTCCAGAATCATCGCCTCGTGGATCATGGTCAGCTCGAGGTGGGTGGCAGGGTTGTCCACCGGAATGCGCCCGGTCTCGGCCAGGGCCACCAGTATGAAGGCCATGAAGGCAAAGGCGAGCGACGGGCGGATGACGAACTCACCCTGGGACATGACCGCCACCATCCGGGTCAGCGACGTGGAACTGCTGGCAAGCGAGACGGTAAAGACCGCCATCAGCATGGCCGGCTCAGCCAGGGCTGAGACCATCATTTCCCGGCTCGACCCCATGCCGCCGAAAGAGGTGCCGATATCCATCCCGGCCAGCGCGGTAAAAAAACGGACAATGGCGAAGAGCATGACCAGGGCGATGATATCGGCGGTATCGGCCAGCGGCAGATCGGTCGAGAGCAGCGGAATGATCCCGCCAGCCAGGACGGTCACGCCGAAGATCAGGTAGGGGGTGCAGCGGAAGATCCAGGAAGCGTTTTGCGCCAGGATCACATCCTTGATGAAGAGGCGGCGAATGTCACGGTAGGGCTGCAGCAGCCCCGGCGAGGTGCGCCCCTGAAGGCGGCACTTGACAATCTTCACCCATCCGGCAAAGGCCGGCGCCAATGAGATCAGCAGCGCAAGCTGCAGCAGCTCTATGAGAAGGGGATGGAGGCTCATCCCAAAAATACCAGAAGTACGATCAGCGTGACAAAGGAGTACAGGAGATAGATCTGAATCCTCCCCTGCTGGAGCTTGCCGACTTGTCGGGCAATCCAGAAAGCGACATCGGCCTGCGGAGCATACAACCAGCCCCATATCCGGTCGCGAATCCGCAATCGGTAGCGGATATGATCCGCCATTACCGGGTGATTCTTTGGCGAAATCAGTTCGACCTGTTCGCGGATGTCGAAAAGAAAACCGAGGACACGGCGTATCGGCATGGCAAAGGCGGTGGCCGTGTACTGCATGCGCGGGGTAATCCGCTCAAAGCCGCAATCCCAGAGAGGCGCCCGCCGGATCGAGGCGCCACGGACACGCAGCAGCAGGTAGGTAACCGCGACAACAGCCAGAATAACGCAGAAAACCAGCGGCCCGGAATAGGAGGCACGCTCGGCGGATGCCGGGGTCAGCCAGAGCCAGCCAAAACGTCCGGCAGCAGCGCCTATATGCCCACCCATCAGCTGCTGCGGAATACGGTCGAGCCAGCCGACGACATAGGTCGGCACAACCCCCAGGGCCAGGCAGGAGATTGCCGTCAGTGCCATCCCGAGCCGCATGGTCAGGCCCACCTCACGGATATGTTCCACCTTGCGGTGACCGCGCTGCGCGCCGAGAAAGGTCACTCCGAAAGCCTTGACGAAGCAGGTGGCGGCGAGTGCCCCGGTCAGCGCCAGCAACGCCGCGCCTAACGGGAACATGAGCTTGAGCAGCGGTTGTGGCAGAGCAGGCGACAGGAGAAACGCCTGGAAGGTGAGCCATTCGGAGACAAACCCGTTGAAAGGGGGGAGGCCGGAAATGGAGACGCACCCCACAAGAAACAGCGCCGAGGTCCAGGGGAGCGGATGAATCAGCCCGCCCATCTCTTCCATGTTGCGCTCGCCGGTTGCCTGGATAACAGCGCCCGCCCCCATGAAAAGAAGCCCCTTGAACAGGGCATGGTTGAGGGTGTGGTAGAGGGCTGCCACCAGCGCCAGTGCCGCCAGGGCCGGGAAGTGAAATGAGGTGAAGATCATCGAAAGGCCGAGGCCGATCAGGATGATGCCGATATTTTCCACCGAATGGTAGGCCAGGAGCCGTTTCAGGTCATGCTGCATCAAGGCGTAGAGTACCCCGAGCACCGCCGAAAGCAGGCCGAAGAGCAGGACGATCCCTCCCCACCACCAGGGGAACTCGCCAAGAAGGTCAAAACCGACCCGAATCATGCCGTAAATGGAAGTTTTCAGCATGGCGCCGCTCATCAGGGCCGACACATTGGATGGTGCCACCGGATGGGCCT
>DATCHY010000225.1:0-4531 GCA_036508065.1 Geomonas sp.
ACGCGGGGTCCCACTTCACGTCTTGCGGTATGTTGCCCTGCACCAGCAGCACCCGCTGCAGCGGGCCGCTCTCCACCCGGTTCAGCGCGCTGAAGCCGTAGCCAAGGGTGCCCCCCAGCAGCACGAGCAGCGCCAGGAAGCCGCGCACCGGGTAAGGGGCGTCCTTTTCCCGGAACCAGCGCCACATCCGGTACAACACCACGTTCGCGAAGGCGACCAGGAAACTCACGCCGTACACCCCGGCGAGATCGGAGATCTGGATCAGCGGCAGGGTGCGGTATTGGGAATAGCCGAGATTGGCCCAGGGGAAACCGGTCAAAAGATAGGAGCGGATCAGCTCGCAGCCGACCCAGAGGACCGGAAAGGAGCAAAGCGCCGAGAGCCCCCTCCCCTCGCCGCGCCGGGTGAGCCAGAGGACCAGGCCGGGGTAGAGCGCGAGGTAGGCGGCCAGGCTCAGGTAGAGCGAGCCGCTCACCGCCGCCGGGAGCTTGCCGTAGGTGGTCATGACGATGTTGACCCAGTAGAGCACCCCGGCGTAGGCCGCCAGTCCGGCCACGAAGCCGAGCTTGAAGGATTCTCTGGGCGAAGCCCCGGCCGCGGCGACGAAGAGCGGGACGAAGGCGCACCAGGCCAAAAGGGAAATGCCGGGCCTCGGGAAGGAGAGCGCCAGCATGGCGCCGGAAAGAAGCGCCAGCAGGTAGCGTCCGGTCGCGGGGTGGCCCAAAATCGCGTTCAGTTTCCTCACTAGTTATCCGCGTCCTTATCGTGCAGGCCCGGAGAGCGCCTGACGATGCGTACCTGGCTGATGCGACGCTCGTCCGCTTCCAGCACGGTCAGCACCAGGGTGTCGCTCTCTACCACCTCGCCGACGCTCGGGATCCGGCCGGTGAGATGGAAGATAAGCCCGCCGACGGTCTCGAACTTATCCCTTTCCACAACGATCTTGAAATGTTCCTCGAGTTCCTCGACCGGGAGCCTGCCGTCCACCACGATGGCGCCGTCGGGCTCGACCGAGAGCCGCTCCTCCTCCAGGTCGTACTCGTCCTGGATGTCGCCCACGATCTGTTCCAGCAGATCCTCGATGGTAACGAGCCCCGAAGTGCCGCCGTATTCGTCGATCACGATCGCAATATGGACGCGCCGCTTCTTGAAGTCGTGCAGCAGCTCCTCGAGATTCTTGGTTTCAGGGACGAAGTAGGGAGAGCGCATGATCTTCCTGATTTCGACGGCCTCGTCGGTCGCGCCCCAGTACTTCAGCAGGTCCTTGGCGTAGACGAGCCCGATGATGTTGTCGATGGTTCCCTCGAAGACCGGGAGCCGGGAATGGCCGCAGGCGATGATCGCCTGAAGCACCTCGCTCACCTCGGCGTCGATGGAGACGCAGGCCATCTCCGTGCGCGGCAGCATGATCTCGCGCACCATGGAACCACCGAGGGCGAGAATGGAGCGGATCATCGCGTTCTCCTCCTCGTTGATCAGCCCCTCCTCCTCGCCGGCGTCCATGATTCCCTGGATCTCCGCCTCGGTCACCCGCCTCTTGCCGTACAGGAGCCTGCCGAAGGCCTCCATCAGCCCCTGCCCCTTTCGTCCGTTTCCGTTCTCCTCTTCCAAGGGTGGTTCCCCTCCATTAACTGATATGTGTATCGTAATTGCATGCCCCAAGCTGGAGCCTGGGCACGATTAAAAAAGCCGGCTTCACCCCGCGGCCCTGAACAGGAGGCTGACCGCGACCGTCAGAGCGGCCCCGGTCAGTGCGCCGAAGACCACCTCGCGCGTGCTGTGGATGCTCAAGAGGAGCCTTGAGTGGCTCACCATGACCGCGAGAATGAAGCAGAGCAGCGAGATGAGCGGGTCCTGGGTGTTGAGCGAGACGCTGGTGGCGATGGAAAAGGCCACCGCGGCATGACCGCTCGGCACCCCACCCTTGAGCGGCGTGCCGCCCCCGCTCATCGCCTTCATGATGATGACGGCGATGAGCACCAGGATCACGGAGACCACGGTCGCCATCTCCGAGCTGGTTCCTACCATGGCAAGCGCCCCCTTGTGGAACGGAAAAAGGTACTTGGCAAGCACCAGGTACCCCATGATCGCGGTGCCGAAGGCCGCAACCAGCACGGCCCCCGCCGCGACATCCTTGGCGATCTTCGCCATCGGGTGGAACTCCGGCGAGATCATGTCCACCACCACCTCGATCGCGGTGTTCAGGAGCTCGGCGAAAAGGACAAAGGATATCGCCAGGGCGAGCAGCATGAACTCGACCGAGGAGACCCGGACCAGGAGCGCTGCGGTCAGGACCAGCAGCGCCGCCGTGAAATGGTGGCGCATGTGCTTTTGGGTGCGCGCCGTGTAGAGGATCCCCTCTATGGCGCAGTTCACCGAGTCGATAAAGCGGGTCGGCTTCACCTCTACCCCCCCGCCGGGCGGACCGCCTGGCAAACGCCGGTGCTAGACAAGGCCGTCCTCCTGAAGCAGCGCGAATATCTCACGCTCCCGCTCTTCCATCCGGGCCGCCTCCGCCTCGCCGCTTCGCTCGTGGTCGTAGCCGGTTATGTGCAGGATGCCGTGCAAAAGCAGGAACGACAGGCGGCTCCAAAACGGCTCCCCCGCCTCCTCCGCCTCGCGGGCCGCGGTGTCCGCCGAGATCACCACATCACCCAGAAGCTGCGGGTTGAGCGCGCCGAACTCCCCTTCCTGCATGGCGAAGGAGATCACGTTGGTCGCCTTGTCCCGGCCGAGGTAATCGCGGTTCAGCACCCGGATGGAGCGGTCCCCGACGATGGAAACCGAGAGTTCCGCCTCAGGACATCCCAAGGCGTCTAAGATCCTCTGGGCCACCTTTCTGAACGCCGTCGTCCCGACCGCCATCCGCCTTTGACGATTCACTATCGCAATCCTCTGGGCACTTCTTGCCAATGCATTTCTCCTTGTAGGCCGGTTCAGGGTAGTCGATCCGGTGGTGGTAGATCCCGGAGAGTATCTGGTTGAAGCTCTTCGCGATCTCGTGCAGGTTCTTGAGGGTCAGCTCGCACTCGTCGAGCTGGCCGTCGATGAAGATGTTGTTGATGATCTTTTGCACCATCCCCTGGATCCGGGCCGGCGTCGGGTCGACCAGGGTGCGCGAAGCCGCCTCCACGCAGTCCGCCAGGAGCACCAGTCCGGCCTCCCGGGTCTGCGGCTTGGGACCGGGATAGCGGAAGTCGCGCTCGTCCACCGGCGGGGAACCCGGGAGCTCCAGCCCCTTCGCCTTCAGGTAGAAGTAGCTGATGAGGGAGGTGCCGTGGGACTGGCGGATGATCTCGATGATGGGGAGCCCGATCCGGTACTCGCGGGCGAGCTCCACCCCCTCCTTCATGTGCGAGATCAGGATCAGCGCGCTCATGCTCGGGGAGAGCTTGTCGTGCCGGTTCTCTCCGTCGCGAATGTTCTCGATGAAGTAGAGCGGCTTCTTCAGCTTGCCGACGTCGTGGTAGTAGGCGGCGACCCTGGCGAGCAGCGGGTTGGCGTTGATCGCCTCGGCACCCGCCTCCACCATGTTCCCGACCAGCACGCTGTGGTGGTAGGTCCCGGGTGCCCGGATCATCAGCTCGCGCAACAGCGGCGAGTTCAGATTGGCGAGTTCCAGGAGCTTCACGTCGGTCGTGTACTGGAAGAGCGCCTCCACGAGCGGCACGGTTCCGGAGACGAAGACCGCGTTGATAATGCCGCCCAGAAAGGCGAAGGCGACGCAGTAGATTGTCTGCAGCGAGAAGTGGCTCTCGCCGTAGACGTGGAAGCAAAGAGCCACCGCCACGTTCACCACGCTCACCTTGAGCCCCGCGGTGTAGATGGTGCCCCGCTCCTTGCACTGGCGCACCCCGTGGGCGCCGACGATCCCCCCGAGCAGCGCGTAGATCACCACCTGCAGGGAGTTGTTCAGCATGATGCCGATCAGCGGCGCGCAGACCGCGCAGTAGACCAGCGCCACCTCTGAGTTGAGTATGATCCTGACGATGATGACGCTCGCCGCGAACGGGAACAGGTAGAAGTAACTGGCCGTGTCGACCGAGGGGAAGATTCCCCCGAGGGCCGTAGAGACGGCGAAGGCGAACTTCAGCGCGGCGAAGTTGGCCATGGTCAAAAGCGCAAGGAGCAGGATGTCCTTGTTGGTCGGGTTGAACTTCCTGATGTTCTTGCGCGCGAAACGGTAGGGCGGATAGCACAGCACGAGAACGAGCCCGAAGATGCCTAACCCGGTGACGACCGGGGCCACGCTCTTCGACTTGTAGATCTTCTCCAGCTTCATCGCCTGCTCGGAGGAGACCCGCTCGCCGACCCTGACGATCATCTCGCCGCGCTTCATCTTGAAGAGGACCGGGCGCACCGCGCCCCGCGCCTCGCGCTTCTTGTCGTCGCTGCCGTCCCGGTCGAAGGTGAGGTTCGGCAAGATCATCCGCAGGGCGACTCCCTTGAGGATCTCGAGATCCCGGGCCGAGGCCCCCAGGCTAAGGCGCGCCGAGGCGAAGGACCGCCTGGCGCCCGCCAGGTCGATGGC
>DATCHY010000226.1:0-2091 GCA_036508065.1 Geomonas sp.
CTGGCCGGCGCGGACTTCCTGCTCGCGCCGCTACTGCCGCGGGGGGTGGCCGACCTGATCCTGATCGCCCTCCTCTCCGTCGTTACGGGCGGGCTCCATCTGGACGGGCTTTCCGACGTCTGCGACGGGCTGGCGGCGCGCGGGTCGCGGGAGCGGTTTCTCGACGTGATGAAGGATTCGCGGGTAGGCGCGGTCGGAGCGGTGGCGCTCGTCCTCGGGCTCGGTCTCAAGTACCAGGCGCTCCTTGCCGTTCCGCTTCAGTACAAGCGCGAGGTGCTCCTCTTCTTCCCGCTTGCCGCACGATTTGCCCAGGTGCAGATGACTGTTGGGGCCACCAGGGCCCGGGCCGACGGGCTTGGCTCGGCCTTCATCGGGGGGGCTGGGCTGGCGCAGTTCGTCCTCTCCTACACGGTCACCCTGGCCGCCGCCTACGGGCTCCTCGGCATGAACGGGATCTACTGCGCCCTGCTGCTCTACATCGTTACCTGGGGGATCAAGTCCTGGTCCCACAAAAGGCTTGGCGGCATCACCGGAGACGTGATCGGCTGCGCCAGCGAACTGAACGAAATCTGCTGCCTTTTGCTGCTGCTGGCGCTGTTTGGCCGCGGCTGGCAGGCATTTTAGGAGCATGCTATGACGGAGAAAACCCGCATCCATCTGATCCGGCACGGCGAGGTGGAGGGAGCGCATTGCTACAACGGCCACCGGGACGTGGCTCTGACGCCGCGTGGGGAAGACCAGTACCAGGGGCTCAAGCCGCGGCTCGACCCGGACCGGATCAGCGCCTGTTACACGAGCGACCTGACACGGACGGTGCGCGGCGGGGAGATCCTCGGTGCGTATCTCGGTGTGGAGCCGGTCAAGCTGCGGCAACTGCGCGAATTGAACTGCGGCGCATGGGAAGGGCTTTCCCTGGCGGAGATCCAGTCGGGCCGTCCCGACGAGTGGGCGGCACGGCTCGCCGACCTGGTGGACTTCCGTGCACCCGGGGGCGAGAGCCTCACCGATCTTGCCGCCCGCGTGCTGCCGGCGCTCGCCGAGATCGTGGCCCGGCACCGGGGCGAAGAGGTCCTGGTGGTGGCCCACGGCGGGGTGAACCGCGTGATCCTGCTGGACGCCATCGGTGCGCCCCCCGCGTCCATGTTCAACATCGAGCAGAAGTACTGCGCCATGAACCTCATCGATTACTACGCCGACGGCAACTGCGTCGTGAAGCTCATCAACGGCTGACGGGGCAGGTTCTCATCTGTGCTGATCTGTGCGGAGCGGCATTCCTGCCGCGATCGTCGCGCCCTGGAGAGCGCTCCTGCAGGCGCTACAGTCGATTGCAACGCATAGCGGAAGATTGACGCTACTTTAGGACTTTTCATGAAGCGGATTGTCATCGCAGCGCCGCACAGCGGCTCCGGAAAGACCACCCTGACGCTCGGCATCATGGATGCCCTGAAAAGGCGGGGGCTCAGGGTCGCGCCCTTCAAGGTCGGCCCGGATTTCATCGACCCCGGCTACCATCGGCTGGTGACCGGCACCCCTTCCGTCAACCTGGACGGCTGGATGTGCGGCCTGGGGTTCGTCCGCTCGACCTTCGCGCACCACGGGGCAGGGGCCGACGTCGCGGTCATCGAGGGGGTCATGGGGCTCTTCGACGGGATCGACGGGCTCTCCGAGGCGGGGAGCACAGCCGAGATCGCCAAGGCGCTCGCCGCCCCGGTGCTCCTGGTCGTGGACGCGCGCAGCCAGGCGCGCAGCGCCGCCGCCCTGGTGCATGGCTTTGCCAGCTTCGACCCCGGGGTCAGGATCGCCGGGGTCATCTTCAACAACGTGGCAAGCGCCAACCACGAACGCATCCTGCGCGAGGCGCTGGCCGCCAGTTCTCCCGAGATTGCCCTGATCGGCTGCCTCCCGAAGGACCCGGCGCTTGCCATACCGTCACGCCACCTGGGCCTCTTGACGGCGGAGGAGAATCCGCTCTCCGGGGAGTTCCTCCGGCATCTGGGCCAGGTTATCGACCGGCACCTCGACCTGGACGCGATCCTCACTCTTGCCGACTGCGCCGCGCCCCCGGTGCCTGACGCCGACGCTGCCCCGGTC
>DATCHY010000227.1:0-3646 GCA_036508065.1 Geomonas sp.
TGCTCGACGAGCCGACCTTCATCATCTGGGAAGGTGTCTCCTACTACCTGAGGGGCTCAGCGGTCCAGTACACCCTGGATGCCGTGAAAAGGCTCTTTGCCCCCGGCAGCAGGCTCATCTTCGACTGCGTCCCCCCGGCCAGGATCAACGGCCGGGTGCCGAGCCGGGAGCTGATGCTGACGGCGAAATATGTGGCAAAAAAGGGGGAGCCGCTGCTTTGGGGCGGGAGCGTCGCCGAGGTGAGGGAGATGCTTGCCCTGCACGGCTACCGGGATGAGGAGATCTGCCACTTTTCCGACGTCGCGGCACGCCTGCGCGCCGGCGAAGGGGTCCAGATAACGCCGGAACCGATTTACCAGGAATTCTACCTGGTCGAAGCGGAGGTCTAGCCGCCCCTCTCGCCTGCGGAAACGGCATGAGCGCCCGCCAGCGGGCGAGCTGAAGCAATGCGGCTGAATCCGGAAGCCCACCCAAGGCTTCGGGGCGCGACCCTTTGCTGAAAATCAATGCAGACCGGTCTGCTATTATCGGAAAAGGAGTCAAGAGATGGATTTTGAATTGAATGCCGAACAGCGCCTGATCCAGCAGACGGCCAGGGAGTTCGCGGCGCGGGAGATCTATCCGGTTTCCGCGGAGCATGATGCTCAGGCCAAGTGGCCGGCGGAGATCATCCGGAAAGCCTGGGAGCTCGGGTTGATGAATATCACCGTGCCGGAGGCGTACGGCGGTCCCGGGCTCGGGGCGCTGGAGATGGTGCTGGTTACCGAACAGCTCACCTGGGGATGCCTCGGTATCGGCGCGCCCTGCTGCCTGAACGGCCTGGTGTCGGAGGTGGTGATCCAGGGACGCGAA
Organism: Geomonas sp.; assembly: GCA_036508065.1. GTDB lineage: Bacteria > Desulfobacterota > Desulfuromonadia > Geobacterales > Geobacteraceae > Geomonas. The sequence continues at coordinate 853 of DATCHY010000227.1, forward strand.
GAGCAGCGCCGCAGCTATCTGGGGAGGATGGTCGCCGGCGAGCTCGGCGCCTACGCAGTTACCGAGCCGGGCGCCGGTTCCGATGTCGCCGGCGTGCAGACCCGGGCGGTCAGACGGGGGGACGAATACCTTTTGAGCGGCAGCAAGATCTGGATCTCCAATGCCCCGCAGGCTACCTTCTTCACCGTGCTGGCCAGGACCGCGCCCGATGCCGGGCACCGGGGCCTCAGCTTTTTCCTGGTGGACAAGGATGCGGCAGGGCTTGAAGTCGGGGGTCACATCCCCAAGATGGGGCAGCAGGCAGGGCATACGGCAGAGGTATTCTTCAACGACGTGGTGGTGCCAAGGAGCGCCCTGATCGGGGAAGAGGGAGCCGGATTCAAGATTGCCATGAAGGCCTTCGACGGGTCCCGCCCCATGGTGGCGGCCTTCGCCGTGGGACTGATGCAGCGCTGCCTCGACCTTTCCCTCTCGTACGCCAAGGAGCGCAAAAGCTTCGGCAAGCCGATCATCGAGCACCAGGCCATCGCCCACAAGCTGGCCGAGATGCAGATGCGTCTCGACGCCTCCCGGCTCATGGCCTATCAGGCCGCCTGGCTGGCCGATGCAGGCAAACGGAACACCATGCAGGCCTCCTGCGCCAAGGCCTTTGCCTGCGATTCGGCCATGTGGGTCGCCACAGAGGCCATGCAGATCTACGGCGGCTACGGCTACAGCAAGGAGTATCCCGTGGAGAAACTGTTCCGCGATGCCAAGGTCCTGCAGGTCTATGAAGGGACCAGCGAGATTCAGCGCAACATCATCGCCCGGGAGCTGGCCACCCGTTAGTCCCCATCTGCACACTATCTGACAGGAGAGTCCCATGAGTGGAAAAGCCTTCGTGGCCGGCGTAGACATGGTGAAGTTTTGCAAACCCGGCAGCCAGGAGCCGTACCGGGTCATGGCCGCCCAAGCAATCAGAAACGCCCTCAAAGACGCCGGCATCGGCATCGGCTCCGTGCAGCAGGCCTACGGCGCCTACATCTACGGCGACAGCGCCTGCGCCCAGCACGCCCTCTACGACGTGGGAATGACCGGCATTCCCGTCATCAACGTCAACAACAACTGCTCCTCCGGTTCCACCGCCCTCTTCCTGGCCCGCCAGGCGGTGCAGTCCGGCGCGGTAGAGTGCGCCCTGGCCTTCGGCTTCGAGGAGATGCAGCCGGGCGCCCTGAATTCACAATGGGAGGATCGCGAATCACCCTTCGACGTGCTCCTTACCGAGCTGAACCGGCTGGGGGACTACCCGGCGGCGCCGCTCGCCCTGCGCTGTTTTGGGGCCGCCGGCATGTACTATATGGAGAAATACGGCGCCAAGCCCGAGCTGTTCGCCCGCATAGCGGTGAAAACGCGCAGCCATGCGGTCAATAATCCCTACGCACTGTTCACCACGCCGCTCAGCGTCGAGCAGGTGCTGGCGGACAAGGTCGTCTATGGCGGTTACCTGACCCGGCTGATGTGCTGCCCTCCCACCTGCGGCGCCGGGGCGGCCGTCATCTGCAGCGAGCCGTTCGCCCGCAGGCACGGCATTGGCCGCCCGGTGGAAATCGCCGGCCAGGGGATGGCTACCGACTCAGCAGCCTCCTGGAACGATCCCATCAACCTGGTGGGGGCCGACATGACGCGCCGGGCGGCCGGCTCCGCTTTCGCCCAGGCGGGACTCGGCCCGGAGGACGTTGATGTCGTCGAACTGCACGACTGCTTTACCACCAATGAAGCCATCACCTACGAGGGGCTGGGGCTTTGCGCCGATGGGGGAGCCACCAGGCTCGTGGCGGACGGGGACAACAGCTATGGCGGGAGGTACGTCGTCAACCCCTCCGGAGGGCTGATGTCCAAGGGGCACCCGATCGGCGCCACGGGGCTGGCCCAGTGCACCGAGCTGGTCTGGCATCTGCGCGGCCAGGCGGGGAAGCGCCAGGTGGAGGGAGCCAGGGTAGCCCTGCAGCATAACCTCGGTCTCGGGGGAGCGGCTGTCGTCACCATCTACAAAGGGGAGCGCTGCTGAGGCTTCCAGGCCAGCGAGGAACCGCTCATGATCGACAAGAGGCATATCGGCAGGCTTTCCCTGCGCGACCTCAAGCTCATCGACTGGTCAACATCACCTCCGTGGCCGGGACCGGGGGCAATATCGGGCAGGCCAACTACTCGTCCATGAAGTCCGGGGTCATCGGGCTTACCAAGACCCTGGCCAAGGAGTGGGGGCGGTACAAGGTCAACGTCAATTGCGTCGGTTTCGGATATATCGAGACCCGGCTCACCCAGGCGTCCGACGACAAGCTGACCGTAAAGGTGGACGGCGGCAGGGAAGCTGCGATCGGCATCACGGTAAGGCTGTTCACCCCAACCTGCTGCTCAGTTTTCCGGAACGACATACATCCTCTCTATCTTTTCCTTGTAATTATCAGAAATCACCTTGCGCTTGAGCTTCAGCGTCGGGGTGAGCTCTCCGGCATCGAGGCTGAAATCGCGCGGCAGCAGGACGAACTTCTTGATGGTTTCGTGCGGGGCCAGGTTGGCGTTGATCGCGGCCACCCGCTGTTGGTAGAGTCTCAGGACCGGCTCGTGGACCACAAGATCATCCAGATCGTTGTAATCGATGTTCTTTTCCAGGGCGAACTCCAGCAGACGCTCGATGGTCGGCACCAGCAGAGCCGTCAGGTACGGCTTCCTGTCGCCGTAGACGAAGGCCTGGGAGATGTACTTGTCCCGCTTCAGCAGGTTCTCGATCGGCTGCGGTGCGATGTTCTTCCCC
>DATCHY010000228.1:0-6412 GCA_036508065.1 Geomonas sp.
TTAGGCATCATGACCTGCTTGTCTGCAACAGGCATAGAGCTTCCGTCTGGCATGGTGATGGTCATCGCCTGTCCCCAACCGGCAGGGGTAATAACCGGCGCGCCGCCCATGTAGAGCGGGTAGGACCAGGCGGATCCGATAAGCTTATGATTCGGCATACCGGTATTTTTGTCGTACTGGTCGAAGACGGTCATGGTGTAGGGGGTATATCCGTCTACCGCCGGGTTCATCATGCTGAAGCGTTTGCCGTTTCTGTCTTTCTCCACGAAGCCGCCGCCTGCATGGCAGCTGCCGCAGGTAGTGGAGAGGTCCCAGGGCGAAAGGTCGACCATGGTGAACTGGCTACCGGTGTTCGAAGCTGTGCCGGGGGTAACGGTATTGCTGCTACCCGATACGAAGTTGCTCATGTTGTTGATGTAGTTCAAGGAGGAAACAGTAGAAGATGCGGGGTTTTGGTTCATTAAGTTCGCCACCTGGCGAAGTGAGGGGCTTCACCACTTGCCAACCATGGCCGTCGACTGCGTCCATGGTTTGTTTTTGGTAGCGTTGAATTTTCCGTCGGCGGAGTCCTGGTATTCAGCTCTCCCCTGATTTGAGTGGAAAGCGTGATCGGATATCTTGTCGTATGTGTAATCGATGCCGTTTTTGATGTGGCAGCCGGAGGTGCCGCAGGTCTGCTTCGGACTGTAGGGCATACCTTTGCCGTCCAGGCCTACCTGAACGGGTACCTTTGCTCCACCGGCCATCTGCATGCCGATCTCTTCGAAGGTGTACAAAGTGACAGCCGGGTGGGCGGAAGGGGCCAGAGCTGCAATGCCCGTCGCCGGGTTGTGTGCATCGTGGCAAACTACGCATTTCGCGGCGGTCAACGCCACCGGATGGGTAGTCGTTGACAGTGCGGCAGAATGGCAGCTTTCGCAGACGGCCGCAGGCTGGGGCAGCAGAGCCATGTCGGAGGTGGACGTGGTGTGGCATGACGGGCAGCTGACGGTTGCGGTACTATAGTGTTTGCTGGCGGTAAACGAGCTGTTGCTTTGGTGGCAACCGAGGCACTGGTTGGTGGCTGAACTGGCAATATCTGCAGCAGAAGCAAATACCGTAACGGCAACAGCCGAAGTTGCGGACAGAGCTCCGTCGGCAACTTTCAGCTTGAGGTTGTAGGTACCGACTTTGTTTGCCTGGAACGAAAGTTCCTGGCCTGCAGGCAAGGCAGTGGCCGTCGAGATGGACGCCCCGACAGGTGCATAAACCACCGTCCACTGGTACGCTGCAGTATCGCCAGCCGGGACCGTACCCGTACCGGTCAAGGAGACCGTGCTGCCGACTACTGTGGCCGTGTTGGCACCGGCATTGGCAGTGACGCCGCCGAAGGTCGCTGTGACGACATGGTTATCCTGGACATTGGTGAGGGTAAGGTTGTTGAAGGCGTCCAAGGCAACATTTGTCCCGTTGTCCTTAACGGTGAGGATCTTGTACCCGGTGTAGGGGGTAACGGTGAAGGACTTGCTCGCCCCCGCATTCACCTGCGGCGTGGTGGTTGAGGCGATCTGTCCGCCTCCGCCGACCACGGGACCGGCAGTGACGCTGAAGGTCTTGGTCGCGAAGTTAGCGACGACGACGGTCGTGCCGACCTTAATGGGGACAACGACGTCCTGGGTGGCAGTGCCAACCTTTTTGTCAACGCTGTCCACCATGATGCTGGAAATCTTGTAATTTGCTCCGGGGGTAACGGTGATGGTTTTGCTAAGCGTAGTGGTCGCGAGGTTCGTGTATCCAGAAGGGGATACCGAACCGAACGTCGGGTTCGCGGAGCTAGCCTTCACTGTCCATACAGCTGCATTGGCCATCGCCGGTAGGGCGATTAACAATGTCAAGACTGTAAACAGTTTTTTTAACATGCTTTCTCTCCTTTTCATAGTATTTAGCCAAGAATCAATAAAACGTCTCCGAGTCGTCTTTCTCCTCCTTTCTGGTAGAAGCTGATTAAATTTTCCCTCCGGGGACTACCTACTTTGCCGTTCCGGCCATTCCGAAGACGGGCTGTGTCACCTCCTCTTTAATAGATTTATGACTGACGAAAAGCTGAAATGGTTTCACAAGCTCATGTCTAAAGCCAAGGCGTCCATCACAGGAAAATTTCATGGGATGGGCGAGAAGCTTCTTGTTGCGATTCCGGTGACGAACTTTCGCGGCTAGCATGAAAATCTCCTTTTTCTCTGGACCTTCCCTATCTTCGCCTTGCTCTGCAGCTCGGTTACGTAGTCGGAAATGGCTTTATTGATTTTTCCCGGCTGCAGGAAATCGACGATCTTATCCCTCACCCACCGAACTTGCCAGTGGAGGCACAGCAAGAGCCGTACCGAGCCGTCGCAGAAGCCTTTGGGCGGCGGAGCGCCACGCCGCGATCCTCCCCGGCCGGGTTCGGCACAGCCCGGCTCCGGCTGCGTCCCGCTATTCCATGTTGTCGAAATAACGGTGGTTCGTCCTTGCAAAGGAGGTGGCCCGGGCCGAATTCGACCGGTCGGGCGTAGCGCACCTATCCCCGGCAAATAGTGCCCTCGCGCCGTCGCCGGTCCGGAAGGGCGTTCAGAAGATGATGGGGGTGGGGGTAATGCCCAGAGGCGAAACCTTTTTGTGGGTTATATGCCCCACAACTTCTTTCGCGCCGGAGGCTGCTTGCTTAGCTCGCAGTACCCAAGACCTTCTGGACATTGCGGGCGAACTCACGGCCAAGGGAGTAACCTTCAAGATCCTGAACATCGACCTCGACACCGGCACTCCTACCGGAAAGCTCATGTTGACGATGTTGGGAGCTATTGCCACTTTTGAGCGCGAAATGATGCTGGAAAGGCAGTGTGGGGGACGTGCGCCGTGCCGTCGGCAAGGGGACGGAAGTCGCCGTAACCCTCCCGGTGAGGCAGCTCAAGAGGCGATGATGCTCCCGGGCCGCAGATCCTCTCCGGGGGGGCCGAAGTTCGCCGGCGCCGGAGCGCGCTGACGCTTCCTCCGCAGCGCCCTGATCTTCCTGATGTCGGATGGATACGCAGGCGGCCTGCCGTTTTCATGCCCCAGGGGTGGCAGGCAAGGCGGCTAGCCTTGTCGTCCTTTTCGGCGGGTCGCAAGTACACAGCCGGACAGCGCCGGATATCTCCGCAATTTCTTCAGTCATCTCAGCTCTGCAATACTTCAATCTCTTACCTCGTCGCACCTCGTAGGCCCCCACGTTATCCCCAGTACTCTTAACATTTCTCCCGGCCGGGGAAGCGACTGACTGCGATCCGGCTCCCATCGGTGCAGGGGCAAGAGCGCGAGGTGCTGTTCTCAGGCAAGTCCGCCCAAGTGTATTAGAAATAGGCAACCGTGCCCCTGCACAAGCCGTGGCGCGACGACGAGGTCAGGGACCAGGTCGGCGCGGCATTCAGGCACCACGAGGTGCTCTACGGAAAGGGTCAGGGAGCCGGCGCTGCGGGTCTGCCTCGGTTTGCGGGATGAAATGGTTATTTCCTAAAGTTTGGTTGCGCTCATGTCGATAGATATACAACAGACGCTTTTCGGTTCTATTACGGGATAGGGGTCTCCGAGTTTACGGCGGCAGGTTCTCCTGAAATGCTGCTCCAAAAGGCCGACGAAGCGCTGTACGAGGCCAAGGAAACTGGTAGGAATACGGTCGTCGCGATCGAGACTTTGAGCGTGTAACGCCCTTATTCCTTGCCTGGAGATCAGGGGGCGGTATCGCGGATAACGGGAAAAGGGCGCCGGCAGAATTTCTTCAGCCGGTGCCCTTTCTTGCGAGGCGGGGTTAACCTGGTCTGGTTTTACGCAATCCTGAAGAGACCTGCGGGCTCCTGCAGGTCCTTGGTCAGTGTGGCAAGCTGTGAGTCTCACCGGAAGATCCCTGCCCAGATTTTTCGGCTTAGGTGCTCCCCCTGCTTTACCTCCTTGACCCCTTCTTCCATAACACGAACGGCAGCCTTGGTCCCTTTCTGGATTGTCGACCTTCGCCGCGGAAAAGCGGGCCGGCCGGGGTGGAGGCGGTGGCACCGCTTGGGCGGAGAATGGTAGGGAAACGGTCCGGTAGAGGGCGGGAAAGCGTCAAGAATCTGTCGAAGGGAGCCTGGGCTGCCGAAAAGTGGACAACTTTCAGCGCCTTAGCTCCGTTATCTGCGTAGAGCGTTGCCAGCGTGAGCTCTTTAATCCACCCAAGCTGTGGATAACCGTGTGGACAACCGCCCCGGCGCCGGGAAAAATCAAACATATCAGGGGGATTTGTAGCAGATTGCCTTAAATTTGGGCAGCTTGGCTGGCGCTGGCCGGAGAGCGTCAGCGAATTGGCGCCCGGGATGGGGGACGCAAAAAGGGGGGCTGGCGCCCCCCTTTCGCGTGTCGGACCCGCGCCTTGCGGAACCGTTGAACTTTTAAGCCATGACGATGAGGAGCTCCTCCTTCTCGACCTTGCCCCCCTCCTTGCAGCGCACCTCGGCGACCGTGCCGTCCTCCTTCGCCTTGATATTGGTCTCCATCTTCATCGCCTCGGTCACCACCAGGATGTCGCCGCCCTTCACGGCGTCCCCCGGCTTCACGTTCAGCTTCAGGATCTTCCCAGGCATGGGGGCTCCCACCTGCTTCGGGTTCGCCTTGTCCGCCTTCTCACGGACCGCCTCGTCGCTTTGCGCCGACTGGTCGCGCACGACCACGCTGCGGGCGTTGCCGTTCAGCTCGAAGTAGATCTTCCGGGTTCCGTCCGGCTGGATGCTGCCGACGGCGTTCAGCTTGATGATCAGGGTCTTGCCCGGCTGGATCTCGATGGAGGTCTCCTGCCCCTGCTCCAGGCCGTAGAAGAAGATCGGGGTCGGGACCACCGAGATGTCGGAGAACTCCTGGCGGTGCTTGTCGAACTCGGTGTAGACGCTCGGGTAGAGGATATAGGAGAGGAGATCCTTGTCGCACACCTCGTGACCCACCTTGGCGGCTGCCTTGGCGCGCTCCGCCTCGAAATCCGCCGGCTCCAGGAGCTCGCCGGGGCGGCAGGTGATGGGCTGCTCCCCTTTCAGGATGATTTTCTGCAGATCCTTGGGGAACCCCTGGTAGGGCTGGCCGATCATCCCCTTGAAGAAGCCGACCACCGATTCCGGGAAGGCGAGGTCGGGCTGGGTGTAGACGTCCTCCGGCTCCAGGTTGTTCTTCACCAGGAACATCGCCATGTCGCCGACGATCTTGGAGGAGGGGGTCACCTTCACCAGGTCGCCGAACAGAAGGTTCACCTTGTGGTACATCTCCTTGCACTCCTCCCAGCGCTCGATGAGACCCAAGCCCGCCACCTGCGGCTTGTAGTTGGAGTACTGCCCGCCCGGGATCTCGTGGTGGTACACCTCGGCGGAGCCGCTTTTGAGGCCGGACTCGAAGGGGGCGTAGTAGTCGCGCACCGTCTCCCAGTAGTTGGCGAGCTGCTGCAGCCCCCGCTCGTTCACCCGGGGATCCCGCTCGGTTCCCTTCAGGGTCGCCACCAGGGCGTTCAGGTTCGGCTGAGAGGTGAGCCCCGAGATGGAGGAGAGCGCCGCATCGACGATGTCGACCCCCGCCTGGGCCGCCATCATCAGCAGCGCGCCGCCGTTGCCGGAGGTGTCGTGGGTGTGCAGGTGCACCGGGATGCCGATCTCCTCCTTGAGCGCCTTCACCAGCTGGTAGCCGGCGTACGGCTTCAGGAGCCCCGCCATGTCCTTGATGGCGAGTATGTGCGCCCCCATCTTCTCCAGCTCCTTCGCCATGGAGACGTAGTAGGAGAGCGGGTACTTGTTCCGCGCCGGGTCCGAGATGTCACCGGTGTAGCAGATGGACGCCTCGCAGATCTTGCCGGACTTCCCTACCGCGTCCATGGCGACGGTCATCCCCTGGGTCCAGTTGAGCGAGTCGAAGACCCTGAAGACGTCGACCCCGGAGGCGGCCGCCTGCGCGACGAAGCGCTGCACCACGTTGTCCGGGTAGTTGGTGTAGCCGACGGCGTTGGAGCCGCGCAGTAGCATCTGGAACAGCACGTTCGGGATCGCCTCGGAGAGGGCGTGCAGCCTCTGCCAGGGGTCTTCCTTGAGAAAGCGCATGGAGACGTCGAAGGTGGCGCCGCCCCAGAGCTCCAGCGAGAACAGCTCGCTGGCCAGGTGCGAGGTCGGCTCGGCGATCTTCAGCAGGTCGTGGGTCCTGACCCGGGTCGCCAGTAGCGACTGGTGGGCGTCGCGCATGGTGGTGTCGGTGATGAGGAGCCCCTTTTGCTCCAGGACCCAGGCCGAGAGCCCCGCGGCGCCCCGCTCGCGCAGGATGTCGCGGGTTCCTTTCGGGGGGGCGGCGAACGGGTCGATCTCCGGGACCGTCGCCTCGATCAGTTCCGCGGAGCGGAGCGGGCGGGCGATGCCGGGTGAGC
>DATCHY010000229.1:0-3369 GCA_036508065.1 Geomonas sp.
TCTTGACGACCAGGTGGTGACCCTGGAGATTGCCCCGGGAGTCAATGTCAAGGTCAACAAGGGTTTCGTCGCATCCGTCAAGAAGGACTAGCACTGCTATACAATCCCTGAAAAGGAGTTTTCCCATGACCAAGGGTTATACCTGGCGCATCTCGCTGATTCTTGCTTTCATCGTTGCCTCGTTTGTCTACCTGACGCCGACGCTCGTAACTCCGCTTCCGACCTGGTGGAGCGGCCTGCTTCCCAAGGACAAGATCCACCTCGGTCTCGACCTGCAGGGGGGGACCCATCTGGTGATGGAGGTGGAGACCCTGAAGGCCGTCGAGGGTTCCCTGGACCTGATCGCCACGGACCTTGAGGACTCCCTGAACTCCGATAAACTCCGCTTCAAGAATATCGCCAGGCTCGGCGGGGACAAGGTGCAGCTCACCTTGTACGACCGCGGCTCGGCGGATTCGGTCCAGAAGCTGGTCAAGAAGAAGTACCCCGACCTGGAAATCCTGCCGATCTTCGACGAGGGCGGCTTCGTGAACCTGCAGCTGCGCATCAACGAGAAGGAGGCGCAGGTGAGAAAGGACAGGGCTGTGGCACAGGCCCTGGAGACCATCAGGAACAGGATCGACCAGTTCGGCGTCTCCGAGCCGATCATCCAGCGCGAGGGGATCAACCATATCGTGGTGCAGCTCCCCGGCATCAAGGACCCCAAGCGCGCCATCGAGCTGATCGGCAAGACCGCGAGGCTCGAGTTCAAGCTGGTGGACGAGAACGTGAACGCCGGCGGCGCAACCGCTTCGAGCGTCCCCGAGGACGACGAGCTGCTGTTCGAAAAGCGTACCGACCCGGCGACCGGTGCGGTCTCCGAGACCCCGGTCGTGGTGAAGAAGAAGGCGATCATCACCGGCGACCTGCTGACCGATGCCCAGATCAGGATCGATTCCCAGTACAACCAGCCGTACGTCGCCATCGAGTTCAACTCGACCGGCGCGAGGCTCTTCGACCAGGTGACCGCCGCCAACGTCGGCAAGCGCTTCGCCATCGTCCTGGACCGTAACGTCTACTCGGCCCCGGTGATCCGCGAGAGGATCTCCGGCGGCAGCGCCCAGATCTCCGGCTCCTTCACCGAGAAGGAGGCCGCCGACCTCGCCATCGTGCTGCGCGCCGGTTCGCTCCCCGCGCCGGTGAAGATCATGCAGAACGTGACGGTCGGACCCTCCCTGGGTGCGGAGTCGATCCACAAGGGACTGATGGCCGGTCTGATCGGCGTCGCCCTGGTCGTCGTGTTCATGGGGATCTACTACAAGTTCTCCGGCATGGTCGCGAACCTCGGCATGGTGCTGAACATCCTCTTCCTGATGGGCGCGCTCTCGGCCCTCGGCGCCACGCTGACACTGCCGGGCATCGCCGCCATCGTGCTGTTGATCGGCATGTCGGTCGACTCGAACGTGCTGATCTTCGAGAGGATCAGGGAGGAGCTGAAGCTCGGCAAGACCCCGCACGCGGCACTGGACGCCGGCTACGACAAGGCGTTTCTCACCATCATGGACTCGCACGTGACGGCGCTCATCACCGCGGCCGTGCTGTTCCAGTTCGGCACCGGTCCGGTAAAGGGGTTCGCGGTCTCCCTGAGCCTTGGTATCATCATCAACCTCTTCACGTCGCTTATGGCCACGAGGGTGCTCTTCGACGCCTTCCTCGACCGCGTCCACGTGAAGAAACTCAGCATATAAGGGGGGGACAATGGAACTGTTAGGGAAGACAAAAATAGATTTCATAGGGATGAGGAAGATCTCCTTCATCATCTCCGGGATAGTTGCCCTGATCGGCCTGGTCGGCATCGTCCAGATCGGCCGCGGCGCCGCCAACATGGGGATCGACTTCTCAGGCGGCACCGCCATGCAGCTCAAGTTCGCCCAGCCGTTAACCACCCAGGCAGCCCGCGAGGCGCTCGCCAAGGGTGGCCTGAAGGAGGTCGAACTGCAGGAGATCACGGGCGGCAACCAGCTCCTGATCAAGATGAACAAAAGCACCATCACGACCGGCAAGGTGGCGGATACCGTCCAGGAGATCCTGAAAAAGGAGTTCCCGGCCAACCCCTTCTCGGTGGAGAGCTCCACCGAGATCGGTCCCTCCATCGGCGAGAAGCTGAAGAAGGACACCCTGGTCGCCGTGGCGCTTTCCATGCTCGGGATCATCCTCTACATCGCCTGGCGCTTCGACTTCAAGTTCGGGGTGGCCGCGGTTGCCGCCACCATGCATGACGTCCTCGCCATCATCGCGGTCTTCTTCGTCATGAACAAGGAGGTTAACCTCCTCCTGATCACGGCGGTTCTGACCATCGCCGGCTACTCCCTGACCGATACGGTCGTCGTCTTCGACCGTATCAGGGAGAACATGCACAAGAGCCTGAAGGACCCGATGATCGTGGTCTTCAACCGGAGCATCAACGAGGTGCTGTCCCGTACCATCATCACCTCGCTCACCACCTTCCTGGCTGCCTGCTCGCTCTTTCTCTTCGGCGGCGAGGTGATCCACGACTTCGCCTTCGCCCTGGTGGTCGGGGTCCTGGTCGGCACCTACTCGTCCATCTTCGTGGCAAGCCCCATCGTGGCGCTCTGGGAAAAATCGCCGGTCGAGGTAAAGGCCTAAGGAGGCATTGGTGAACAAGGAGAACGTTCTCACCGTAGTCGTCGCACTGATCGTCGGTTTGCTGGGCGGATATCTGATCTTCAATATCGCCGGCAACAAGGATCTCCCCTCCAACGTCTCGGTCCCGCAGGGGGCCGGTTCGCCCACGGATTATCAGCGTCGCATCGTCGAGGCGGAGAAGATCGTTGCCAAGGACCCCAAGAACGCCCAGGTCTGGAACCAGCTGGCCAACGACTATTTCGACACGGACCAGCCGCAGAAGGCGGTGAACGCCTACTCGAAGCTGCTGGAGCTCGACCCGAACAACGTGAACGCGCTCACCGACCAGGGGATCATGTACCGCAAGATCGGCTGGTACGACAAGGCGATCGCCAACTTCGAGAAGGCGCAGACCATCGATCCGAAACACCTGCAGAGCCTGTACAACCTCGGGGTGGTCTACATGACCGACCTGAAGCAGCCGGACAAGGCGCGCGAGATCTGGACCAAGTACCTCCAGTTCGACTCGACCAGCCCGACGGCGCAGCAGATCAAGGCGGACCTGTCCGCCATGCCCCAGCACATGGGGAAATAAGCAAAATCCCTCCCGGGGGATGCTAGGAAAAAACCCGCTTCGGCGGGTTTTTTTTTGGTTTGCCCAGCGTAGCGGGCAAACCCCGGCCTGTTGAAAGAAACAGGTGTCACCCCGACCAGGGGGAAGACAATCCGAATTGCAAGGGCGTT
>DATCHY010000230.1:0-3742 GCA_036508065.1 Geomonas sp.
CGTTTACCGCGTCGAAGCGTTCCCGGTAGCTCTGGACGGCCAGATCCAGGGAGACTTCCTGCGGCGGGGCGCTCCCCCCGGCCGTGGCGGAAAGCATGCCGCGGACCGCTTCGGTCAGCTGCATCCCCGCGAGTGCAACCCGCTCGGGGTCGCGGTCATAGGCCTCCCTGAGTTGCCTGAGCAGCGCGGGAAAGCCGATGCCGCGACTGTGGTCTCGGGGTGGGAAATAGGTGCCGCCGTAGAAGGGTCGCTTGTCCGGGGTGAGGAAGACGTTAAGCGGCCAGCCTCCCTGGCTCCCCATGGCGTGCAGCGCGCTCATGTAAACGGAGTCGACGTCGGGGCGCTCCTCCCGGTCGACCTTCACCGCGATGTAGTTCAGGTTCAAAAGGCGCGCGATCTCCTCGTCCTCGAACGACTCCTCCTCCATGACGTGGCACCAGTGGCAGGTGGCGTAGCCGATGCTGACCAGTACCGGCCTGCCGAGCCGGCGGGCCAGCTCGAACGCCTCGCTCCCCCAGGGAAACCAGTTCACCGGGTTGTGGGCGTGCTGCAGCAGGTAGGGGCTCGTTTCCAGGAACAGTCGGTTCGTGTAGGTGGCAAGGCCGTCGGGGCGCAGGTGCCGGGTACGCGGGCGGTAGGATTTCCCCCGTTGCCGGCGCATTTTTTCCAGCAGCTCCCGGGGGGGAGGGGGAAGCTCCTCGGTGCCTGGGAGCTCCGCGTAAAGGTTGGCAAGATCGTTTTCCATGATGGTATCTCCCGTGCCGGGCAGAAGGCAATGGGGGCAGCAATTGGCAGCTGCCGGCCAGATTCGATTATAACAGGCTTGGGTTATTTTTGAGCTTCGGCGTGCAGCGAGGGCGCCTTGAAGGTATAATTGGCAAGTGCTTTCTAATTTGTCACGTCAAGCAGGAAAGCGTGCGCGAGGTCGAAGGGGTACCGTGTCTTCATTAGCCAGAGTCGACAGCGTAACGGGAGAGCCGGCCCACGGCAGATTGCTGCGGGCCATTCCACTTTTCTCCTGCCTGGACCCTGCAGAGTTCAGCGAGGTGCTGCGCCGGATCGCAGAAAAACGCTTTCACAAGAACCAGGTTGTCCTCCTTGAGGAGGATACCGCGAACTTCATCTACATCGTCTACAGTGGCAAGGTCCGGGTGGTCCATCTCGGCAGCGACGGAAGCGAGCGGATTCTCGCCGTCCACAAGCGCGGCGACATCTTCGGTGAAATGGCCCTTCTGGACGCAAAGACCGCCCCGGCGACCGTGATCGCCATGGAAGACGCGGAGATCGGGCTTCTTTCCAAGGATAACTTTCAAAAACTGCTCCTCAAGAACGAGAAAGTCCTGCTCCAACTCGTTGCGATCCTCTGCCGGCGCCTGCGCGAGGCCCAACTTGTTCTTAAGGCGATTGCCTTGCCCGACGCCGAGCTGAGGCTGCGCTCGATTCTGAATCACCTGAGCCTCTTGCACGGCGTAAAGGATGACCGTGGGGTGGTGATCGCCCTGAGGCTCACCCACAAGGAGCTTGCCGGCTACACCTCCGTTTCCCGGGAGACGGTTACCAGGCTCCTGCACCGACTGACCGAGGAGGGTGATCTGGAGATGCTTGAAAACCGCACCATCCTGCTCAAACACGGCTTCCTCGACAAGTTGCAGCTCCTCTGAGATCCTTGCACGACTCCCGATCTCTACCTGTCCATATGCACGTCATTGTCATCGCGACCGGGCAGGCTTGCCTGCTGCGAACTGCCGTTATTGGGGTTGTAGTGCCGGCGCGTCCACGCTTCTCCAGGCGGTACGACCTGCGGCTCTGAAGCCTGACTGCTCCAGTATAATTTAGGCTTCTCGTGGTGACCGATGGCGGAATCTCGTTCAATTGAGACGGTTCCGGGCTAATTCTGTGCGCAGTTGTCCCTTGGCGGGCTTGACATGCTGAGCGCCAAAGTTATACTGTTCACTGGATTAGGTTCGGCTAATTCAGCACAGAGTGGAACACGGCTGAGTCGGGTATTCCGGTTGACACTATCTAAATCTCTCTTACCTGTCACCAGTCTGCTGGATCTGGACGATAAGGCGGCCGGTCAGCCGAGAGCAACTGGAAGTGGAGCGCCCTGTTAGGAATTGCCATGGTACAGCGGACGGACCTGCTGTTGGGGGACTGTCCTGAGTGAGGCAAATAATGGCACGAACAATATGGAAGAACAGATCTTGGTTGCGCAAATTCGCCTGGCATCGTCGCAACGGGAGTGTGGACTGTATTTCCCCGGATCATGGACTCTATCCCGAGGCCTATTTCCGCGAGAAGCTCATGCAGGAGAGAAAGAGGGCGGAGAGGTCGAACAAGCCGCTGGTGGTGATGATCATCGATGCGGAAAATATCTACAATCGCGAGGCTGCTGGGGCATTTACCGATTCACTGGGCGAAGGTCTGAATACCTGCGTCAGGGGGACCGACATCTGCGGCCTTCTCAAGGAAGACACGCTGATAGGGGTGATCCTCACCGAGGTCGAGCCGGAGAAGATCGAAACCGCGCAACTGACCGTGGCCAAGAAGACCAGGGAAAAACTAGCCGCGCTGCTAAGCGACGAGATGGTGAACCAGATAGTGATAACCTTTCGCATCTTCACTGCTTCCGGCGGCGGCAGCGCGCTCTTCGACATGACCTTCTATCCGGAACTGGCTGCGATGAGCGGTCGCACCAGGGCGGGAGAGATTGCCAAGCGCTCCCTCGATATCGTGGGAAGCATCACCGGCCTCATTATGTTTGCACCCTTCTTCGCCGTCCTGCCGCTCCTGATCAAGTTTAGCTCCAAGGGGCCGGTGTTCTTTCTACAGGACCGGATCGGCTGCAATGGCAGGAAATTCAAGTTCATCAAGTTCCGCTCCATGTACCTTGACAACGACGACGTCATTCACCGGGAGTACGTGAAAAAGCTGATCACGGGGACCCTAGCCGCAGACGCCCCCCCGGGGGTTTTCAAGATTCAGGGTGACCCGAGGGTGACCCCGCTCGGGAGGTACCTGAGGAAGTACAGCCTGGACGAGTTGCCGCAATTCATCAACGTGCTGAAAGGGGACATGTCCCTGGTGGGACCGCGTCCTCCGATCCGCTACGAGGTGGAAAATTACTGTGGCTGGCAGAGAAACCGGGTGATGGGGAAAAGGCCGGGCATCACGGGGCTTTGGCAGGTGACCGGCAGGAGCAGCACCTGTTTTGACGAGATGGTGCGGCTCGACCTGAGGTACCTGAGGGGCTGGTCGATCGCGCTGGACCTGAAAATACTGCTGCGCACCCCTCTGGCCGTGTTCAAATGCAATGGGGCCTACTAACCTTAACCACACCATGACAAGGGGCACGGACATGATCAACGTCGGCGTAGTCGGATACGGTTATTGGGGCCCGAATGTGGCGCGCAACTTCAATGGTACCCCGGGAGCCCGGGTGGTCGCCATCAGCGACGCGGACGAAGCTTCGCTCGCTCGCGCGGAGCAGAGCTATCCCGGGGTCCGGATGGAGCGGAACTGCGCACAGCTGGTGACGGCGTCCGATCTGGATGTCATCGCCATCGTCACGCCGGTCTCCTCCCATTTCGAGATCGCCAAGGCTGCGCTGTTAAACGGCAAGCACATCTTCGTCGAAAAGCCGTTCACCGCCTCGGTGGCCCAGGCGGAGGAACTGGTCGAGCTGGCAGAGAAGAAGCGTCTGAAAATCATGGTGGATCATACCTTTCTCTTTACCGGCGCG
>DATCHY010000231.1:0-3909 GCA_036508065.1 Geomonas sp.
TGGTCGCTGGTCATGCCGAACCTGCGCTCTCTGGACTGGTAGTCGCGAAAGGCCTGGGCCAGTTCATTCCTGTCGAAGTCGGGCCAGTTGACCTCGGTGAAGTAGAGCTCCGTGTACGCCAGCTGCCAGAGCAGGAAGTTGCTGATGCGCATCTCGCCGCTGGTCCGGATCAGGAGGTCGGGATCCGGGATCCCGGCGGTGAAAAGGTTCCCGGTAAAGAGCCGCTCGTCGATCGCCTCGGGGTCGAGCCGGCCGGCGGCGACCTCCAGGGCGAGGCGCTTGGCCGCCGAGACGATCTCCTGCCTGGCGCCGTAGGAGAGCGCGAGGGTCAGCAGCATGCCGCTGTTCCCCGCGGTCTTCTCGATGGCGCTGTCGATCTCACGGTTCACGTCGGCCGGGAGATCGGCCCGATTGCCGATCACGTTGAAGCGGATGTTGTTCTGCATCATCCGGGCGATCTCGCCCCGGATGTACTGCTTCAAAAGCGCCATCAGCGCCTTGACTTCGGTCTTGGGTCGCAGCCAGTTCTCAGCGGAGAAGGCGAACAGGGTGAGGTAGCGGATGCCCAGGCGTGAGCACTCTTCCACGATGACCCGGACCGTCTCTACCCCCTTCTGGTGGCCGACGATCCGGCGCAGCATCCGCTGCTTGGCCCAGCGCCCGTTGCCGTCCATGATGACTGCCAGGTGTGCGGGGAGATTTTCCGGCTTTAATGTATTCATATCCGCCCTAAAAACAAAAAATCCCCATGGAGCCGGGGGTTTGCGCGGCAACGTGATCCGTCAGCCGCGCGGTGAAGTTGCAGGGGGGAAGCCCCCCTGCGCGAGAAGCCTGTTTCAGACCTCCATCACCTCTTTTTCCTTATGGACCTGCACCTCGTCGACCTTCGCGACGTGGCTGTTGGTGAAATCCTGGACCTCCTTCTCGGCACGCTTCAGCTCGTCCTCGGAGATCTGCTTATCCTTCTCCAGCTTCTTCAGGGCGTCGATGGCTTCGCGGCGGATGTTCCTGAGCGCCACCTTGGCTTCCTCGGCATCGCGCTTCAGCTGCTTCACGATATCCTTGCGCCTCTCCTCGGTGAGCGGCGGGAGGTTCAGGCGGATCACCTTGCCGTCGTTGGCCGGCGTGAGCCCGAGGTTGGCGTTCATGATCGCCTTCTCGATGACCTGGATCATCTTCGGCTCCCAGGGCTGGATGTTGATGGTGCGCGCCTCCGGGACGGAGAGGGTCGCCACCTGGCTGATCGGTGAGGGTGTGCCGTAGAAGTCCACCTTCACCTCGTCCAGAAGCGAGGTGCTGGCGCGGCCGGTGCGTACCCGCTGGTACTCCTTCCTGAGCGACTCTATGGACTTGTCCATGTAGAGGTTCATGTTGGCGATGACATCCTTTACCATGTTAGGCTCCTTTCACGATGGTGCCGATGCGGTCCCCGCAGACGACCCGGACGATGTTGCCGTCGGTCGTCACGTCGAAAACGATGATCGGGAGGCTGTTATCCATGCAGAGCGAGATAGCGGTGGCGTCCATCACCTGGAGCCCCTTCCTCAGCACTTCAAGGTAATCCAGGGTTTCGTATTTGGTGGCGGAGGGGTCCTTGTTCGGGTCGGCCGAATAGACGCCGTCCACCTTGGTCCCCTTCAGTATCACGTCGGCGCCGATCTCCATCGCCCTCAGGCTCGCGGCCGTGTCCGTGGTGAAGTACGGGTTGCCGGTCCCGGCGCCGAAGATCACCACCCTTCCCTTCTCCAGGTGCCTGATGGCGCGCCGGCGGATGTACGGTTCGGCGACCTCGGCCATGGCTATCGCCGACTGCACCCGGGTGTCGACGCCGATCTTCTCGAGGGCGTCCTGCAGGGCGAGCGAGTTGATCATGGTGGCGAGCATCCCCATGTAGTCTGCGCTGGCGCGGTCCATCCCCTTCGAGGAGGCGGCCAGGCCGCGGAAGATGTTGCCGCCGCCGATGACGAGCGAGAGCTGCACACCGAGCTCGACGACCCGCTTCACTTCCTGGGCTATCGTGGTAATGGTGATCGGGTCAATGCCGTACCCCTGCTCGCCCCCGAGGGCCTCGCCGGAGAGCTTCAGAAGTACTCTTTTGTAGTAGGGTTCTGCCATCGTGGTCACCTTGGGTGAAAGGTGAAAGGTGAATGGTGAATGGTAAAGGATGAAAAATTCACCTTTCACCCTTCACCTTTCACGCTTTAGCACCTTTCACGATTTGAGATAAAAAAAGAGCCGCCCATTCGCATGGCCGGCTCCGTGGGACGTGTTACGCGCCGACCGCCGCGGCGACCTCTGCCGCGAAATCGCATTCCTTCTTGGCGAGTCCTTCGCCGAGGACGAACTTCGCGAAGCGGCGTACGCTCATGTTCTCGCCGATGGTGGCGATGGTCTCGTTCAGGAAGATCTGGATCGTCTTGTCCGGATCCTTCACGAAGGGCTGCTCCAGCAGGCAGATGTCCGCGTAGAACTTGTTGATCTGCCCCTCGATGATCTTCTCGACGATAGCGTCCGGCTTGCCGCTTTCCTTCGCCTTGGCGCGGTAGATCTCTTTCTCGCGCTCGATAAGTTCAGCCGGCACTTCCTCGCGGCGCACGTACAGGGGGTTTGCGGCAGCGATGTGCATGCCGATGTCCCTGACGAAGGCCTGGAAGGTTTCGTTTTTAGCGACGAAGTCGGTCTCGCAGTTTACTTCCACCAGGACGCCGATCTTGCCGCCCGCATGGATGTAGGAGCCGACGGCCCCTTCGGTTGCCACACGGCCTGCCTTCTTGGAAGCGGCGGCGAGCCCCTTGGTGCGGAGGTAGTCGATCGCCTTCTCGTGATCGCCGCCGGTTTCGGTCAGGGCCCTCTTGCAGTCCATCAGGCCTGCGCCGGTTGCTTTTCTCAGTTCGCTTACCTGTGCCGCTGTTACGCTCATCATTATCCTCCGAAAGGCGCCCCCGCCGCAAGACGGGGGCGCCAAAGTTTGTTATTTTCAGAACCGCTGCCCGGAAACGGCTGGTTAGACCTCGCCTGCAGGCTCTTCCACGATCTCTTCGCCTTCGGTGGAGAACTCTTCCTCGGCGCCCGTCTGCAGCTTTGCGTTTCTTGCCTGCACGCCGTCGAGGACCGCGTCTGCCATCTTGCTGGTCAGAAGCCTGATGGCGCGGATGGCGTCGTCGTTGCCCGGGATGACGTAGTTGATGTCGTCCGGATCGCAGTTGGTGTCGACGATGGCGACTACCGGGATGCCGAGCTTCTTAGCCTCGCTTACCGCGATCTCCTCGTTCTTCGGGTCGACGACGAACAGCACGCCCGGGACCTTGCCCATACCCTTGATGCCGCCCAGGGTCTTCTCCAGCTTCTCGCGCTCTTTGCCGAGTTTCAGCTGCTCTTTCTTGGTGTAAGCCTCGATGGTGCCGTCGGCGACCTGAGCGTCGAGACGCTTCAGACGGTCGATGCTCTGCTTGACGGTCGCGAAGTTGGTCAGCATGCCGCCCAGCCAGCGGTCGTTCACGTAGAACATGTTGCAGCGCTGTGCCTCTTCGGCGACGGAATCCTGTGCCTGCTTCTTGGTGCCGACGAAAAGGACCGACTCGCCTGCCTGCGCTGCCTCGGTGACGAAGCTGTAGGCGCCCTTGAAGAGCCTTACGGTCTTCTGCAGGTCGATGATGTAGATGCCGTTACGTGCGCCGAAGATGTAAGGCTTCATTTTCGGGTTCCATCTCTTGGTCTGGTGGCCGAAATGGACACCTGCTTCCAGCAGTTCCTTCATGGTGATGTTTGACATGGGTGTTTCTCCTTTGGTTTTTCCCTCCGCCACCAAGGCTGCCGGAACCCGCGTGAAGCGGGCACCACCGGCAGTAAGAAGGTGGCGTGCGAATTTTAAACAGCAAACTTATATAGCACACGACAGCCGGATTGGCA
>DATCHY010000232.1:0-11108 GCA_036508065.1 Geomonas sp.
ACGTTCTACGTTCTACGTTCTACGTTCTACGTTCTACGTTCTACGTTCTACGTTCTACGTTCTACGTTCTACGTTCTACGTTCTACGTTCTAAGTTCTAAGTTCTACGTTCTAAGTTCTAAGTTCTAAGTTCTAAGTTCTAAGTTCTAAGTTCTAAGTTCTATGTTCTATGTTCTATGTTCTATGTTCTATGTTATATGTTATATGTTCTATGTTCTATGTTCTATGTTCTATGTTCTATGTTCTACGTTCTACGTTCTACGTTCTACGTTCTACGTTCTACGTTCTAAGTTCTACGTTCTACGTTCTACGTTCTACGTTCTACGTTCTACGTTCTACGTTCTACGTTCTACGTTCTACGTTCTAAGTTCTACGTTCTACGTTCTATGTTCTACGGTTTACGTTTAAGTCTTAACGTAGAACGTTGAACGTAGAACGTTGAACGGCCTTTAACCGCCTCACGCCTTTCCGTACTGCGCCTGGTAATACTCCCGGTAGGCACCGGAGGTCACCTCTTCCACCCAAGCCTGGTTCGCCAGGTACCAGTCTACCGTCTCGGCGATGCCGCGCTCGAAGGTGTAGCTCGGCTCCCAGGAGAGCTCGCGCTTCAGCTTCGAGGCGTCTATGGCGTAACGGCGATCATGCCCCTGCCTGTCCTTGACGAAGCTGATCAGCTTCCGACTCTCCCCCGCCGACCGGCCCAGCCTAGCGTCCATCAGGTCACACACCAGGTGCACGATGTCGATGTTGCGCCACTCGTTGTTGCCCCCGATGTTGAATACCTCTCCCGGGATCCCCTTCTTCAGCACACGCTCTATGGCGGCGGAATGATCCTTCACGTGGAGCCAGTCGCGCACGTTTAGGCCATCCCCGTAAACCGGCAGCGCGCGGCCGTGCATGATGTTGTGGATCAGCAGCGGGATCAGCTTCTCGGGGAAATGGTACGGCCCGTAGTTGTTGGAACAGCGCGTATTGAGGGTCGGCAGGGCAAAGGTCTCGAAGTAGGCCCGCACCAGGAGGTCGGCCCCCGCCTTGCTGGCGGAATAGGGGGAGTTGGGGGCCAGGGGGGTGTCCTCGGTGAAGTACCCTTCGGCCCCGAGACTGCCGTACACCTCGTCGGTGGAGACCTGCAGGAACCTGAAGCTTGGGTTCCCCTGGGCGTGGAGCCGGCTCGCCTCCAGAAGCGTCTGGGTTCCGAGCACGTTGGTCCTGACGAAGATCTCGGGCCCCGTTATGGAACGGTCCACGTGGGATTCGGCCGCGAAATGGACCACCGCGTTGATGCGTTCCTCGCAGAGGAGCCTCGCGACCAGGGATCCGTCACAGATGTCCCCCTTCACGAAGCGGTAGTCGGCATTTCCCTCCACGCCGGTAAGGTTCTTCAGGTTCCCCGCATAGGTGAGGAGATCCAGGTTGACCACCCGGCACCCCGGGTTGCCTGCCATGAAATGATTGATGAAATTGGAACCAATGAATCCCGCCCCCCCGGTGACCAACAACGAGGTGGGGGTAAACGTCTCACGCATGAAACCTCCGGGGCAGCTGTCGTTACATCGATAGGTACGGTTGCGGCCTGCCCTGGTACCGGCACCCTGGCTGATCGCACCTCTTTAGATACACCCGGAAAAGCATTTGTGTCAACTTATCATGCCCGGGCGGGTCAGAATGCCCGGATCGCCCCCAGCGCCCCGATTCCGGCGAGCGTGAAGTTTACCGTGAACGCCTTGTCGGCGGGCCGGTCGGCATAGGTGGCGATGACGCTCCAGCACTGCTGCTTGTACTCCAGAGAGTATTTGGATTCCAGAAATCCCCCCTTGTCGAAGGAGTAGCGACCGAGCACGGTTGCCGAGAACTGCCTGGCGATCGGGAAGGCGAAACGCCCCTCCAGATAGTTCAGCTCTCCCCGGGAAAAGCGGTACCCCAGTATGGCGAGGTTGGGGTTAGCTCCTTCGCCTTTCAGCTCACCGGCAAGGTTCGCCGTCGAGAGCCGGCCGTCTACCGGGTTGTAGCGGCCGTCCAGGGAGAGCGCGAGCCCCTTTGCAGGAGTGACCTTCCCCTCCAGCATCAGGTCGGTGAGACGGTGCCCGTCATCCACCAGGGTGAGCAGGTCCCGACGCTCGCCGGAGAGCTGGTACCCCTGGGAAAGCTTCAGGTACAGGAGATCGCGGTAGTCGGGCACCCCTCCCTCCTGGAGGTACTTTCGGGTCACGACGCTGGCAAGCGACCAGGTGAGGACGCTTTGCCCGAGCACGCGGTCGCCGTAATCGAAGAAGGGGAGGTCGTCGTCACGCTTTTGCTGCACGTAGCCGTACCCGAGCGAAGGGAGGAGCTGATGCCGCAGCCGGCCGTCGTAGATCCTCTCCAGAGGCAGCGACAGTTCCGTGCCGGCATCCGCCTCCCCGGCCCCCAGTCTCCCGCTCCCTGATTCCATGCCGTGGGCGTCGTAGAGCCGCTGATGATAGCCGCCGTAGAGGGAGAGGTCGACGATCCCGGCGGGTTTTGCGTACAGCGCCAGCCTCGGATGCAGGTCGAGCCGCTCGCCCGTCACCCCCTTGATCCGCTGGAAGTTGATCAGCCCGGAGTCCATGGAGAAGAAGAGGGGACCGAGCCTGGTACCGGCGGCGGTGAAATTCAGGGCCGGAAGCTTCTGCAGGGTGGCGTCGTTGTTGGGCGCCTGGAGGTCCTCGACGTAGTGGACCTCGCCGGTCAGGCCATAGCGCTCCCACCTCCGGTCGAAGGAGACGGTGGAATCCAGCAGCTGCCGGTTGTACACGCCAGAGGCCTCGCCGTAGTCCCGGTAGTAGTCACGATCGGCGATGAGGTGGATGTCGGAGCTAAGGGTCGTGGTGGGCGAGAGCAGTTCCAGGTGCTTCTGGTTCAGCTCGCCGCGGAATTTTTCCGCTTTGGTATCGTAGATGCCGAACGCCTGCAGCGTTCCCTCGCTCCCGCCGCTCCTAAGGTACCGGTAGTCGGCCCCGACCCCCGCCCCTCTCGATGACTCCAGGGCCAGATTGAAGGTGACATCCTGGCTAGGAGTAACCGCCCAGTAGTAGGGCTGGTCGAGGAAGAGGCCCTTCTTGGTGGAATGCCCGACCCGGGGAAGGAGCAGGCCCGACTGCCTGTCTCTCTTGACCGGAAAGAGCAGGTAAGGGGTGTAGAGAATCGGGACGTCGCCGACGTAGAATACCGCGTTGCGCCCGGTCGCGAATTCATCGAGGTTGATGACCAGATCCTTTACCTCGAACCTCCAGCTTGGATGCTCCCCGTCGCAGGTCGTGAAGCTGCCGCGCTCCACGTGGTAGTTCTCGTCCCCCGTCTTCTCGACGCGCTTGCCCCGGACCCTGAAGTTCGACTTCTTGACGAAGAGTTCGCCGTTTATCAGCTCTCCCTGCTGGGAGTCGAGGTTCAGGGAGAGCCGGTCTCCCTTCAGGGTGTCCTCCCCCTTCTCCATGACGATTCCACCCTCGGCAAGCGCGTCCCCGGAGAGCCTGCGGTAGATCAAGCTGTCGGCGAGCAGGGAGACGCCGTCACGCATGAGCCGGACCGAACCCTTGGCCTGGTAGCTGTCAGCCGGGACATCGACGGTGAGGGTATCCGCCTTGATGGTCACCTCCCGGCCTGCCGGGGCGGCCTGCGCCAGCGCGGGGAGGAGCAGCAGATATGGGAGGAGCCGGAAGGCTCTTGCAGGTTTCATCGCACTCCGATTAAGATCAAGATCAAGATCAAGATTAAGACTGAGACTAAGGCATCCCCTCGGGTTCACCCCCTGAACGGGTCGAAGCGGCGGGCAAGCAGGATGCTCCTCGCTTCCCCTACGGTGAACAGGGAGCCGCAGACCAGGATCAGGTCGCCGGCTGCGGCGGCGTCCCGCGCCAGGGCGATGCCCCGCGCCACCGTGCCGGCCTCGTGCGCCCGGGCACCAGCGGTGCGGCAGAAGGAGGCAAGCTGCGCCGCGGGAAGAGCCCGGTCTATGGCGGGAGCCACGGCGAAAACCTGGTCGGCGAGCGGCAGCAGGGGCGCCAGTATGCCGGAGAGTTCCTTGTCCCCCATGACGCCCACAACCATCAGGAGCCTTTGCCGCGGGATCTCCGAGAGAGCGCAGGCTAAGGCGGCAGCGCCCGCGGGGTTGTGGGCTCCGTCCAGAAGCAGGCGAGGACTCCCCGGGAAGAGTTCCATCCGGCCCGGCCAAAGTGCCCGCTCGACACCCGCGGCCAGCGCCTGCGGGGCGAGGGGGAATCCGGCACCGGACAAAAGCTCGGCCGCTGCCAGGGCGCAGGCGGCGTTGCCGCTTTGGTAGAGCCCAGTCACTCCCGGCTTGAGGCGGTCGAGCGACAGGCCCAAACCCCGGTAGTTGAGCTCCCCTTGCTGCCAGCCGGCCTCAAAGTCATCCCCGCACCGATAGAGCGGGGAGCCGAGCTCCAGGGCGTGCCGCTCGATCACGCGGTCCGCCTCCGGGTGCTGGCGCGCCGAGACCACCGGATTTCCCGCCTTGCAGATGCCCGCCTTCTCCACGGCGATCTCGGCGAGCCTGCTTCCGAGGTAGTCGGTGTGATCCAGGGAAATCGGGGTGATCACGCTCAGCACGCCGTTCAGGGCGTTGGTGGCATCGAGCCGCCCCCCCATGCCGGCCTCGAAAACCGCGATCTGCACCCCCTCCTCGGCAAAATGAAGCGCCGCCAGGGCGGTGATGATCTCGAAGAAGGTGGTCCCCTCCGGGGCAGCCTCCATGACCCGGCCGGCCAGTCGTGCCACGGCCGCCTCGGAGATCTCGGCCCCGTCCGTGCGGATCCGCTCCGTGAAGGAGATCAGGTGCGGCGAGGTGAAGAGCCCCGCCCGGTAGCCGCCGGCGGTGAGTATGGAGCAGAGGACGGAAGCGGTCGACCCCTTGCCGTTCGTGCCGACGACGTGAACGGTGGCAAAGGCTTCCTGGGGATTACCCAGCGCGGCGAGCAGGCGCGTGATCCTGGTCAGCCCCGGTTTCATCCCGAACCTGCTGAGGGCGTATATATGTGAGAGGGTCTCTGCGTAGGTCATGACAGGCGGGGATTATAGGTAAAGAGGAGGGAAAAGTCTATACAATTGGGGGACCCGGATGGTCGGGGGAGGGATCTCTAGCCGAGCGTGAAGTAAAAGGCCGCACCCCTGCCGGGTTCCGCCTCGGCGCGGATCAGTCCGCCGTGACGGTGGATGATCCTCTGGACGATGGCAAGGCCCACCCCGGTCCCCTCGAATTCCTCGCTCCGGTGCAGCCTCTGGAAGGCCGCGAACAGCTTGTCCGCGTACCTCATGTCGAACCCGGCGCCGTTGTCTCGAACCACGTAGACGCGCTCCCCATCCTGTTCCTGGACGCTGAACTCCACCCTGGCACCGTCCGTTTTCCCGGTGTACTTGAAGGCGTTGCCGAGCAGGTTCGTCAGCACGAGCCGGATCAGGGTCTCGTCCCCCACGGCCTCGATCCCGTCGGCGGTGCAGAAGGTGACCTCCCGCGACGGCTCCGACAGCTGCAGCTCCGCGGTTACTTCCCGCGCCATCCGGCTCAGGTCCAGCTTCTTCGGGTGAATTTCGCTCCCGCTGATCCGTGCCAGTTCGAGCAGCTCGTTGATCAGCTTGGCCAGGGTGCTGCACGACCTCTCGATGCGATCCAGGTACCCCTGTCCCGCTGCATCCAGTTTCTGGCTGAACTCTTCCTGCAGGATGTGCGTGAAACCGCTGATGTGGCGCAGCGGAGCCCGCAGGTCATGGGAAACCGAGAAGCTGAAGGCCTCGAGTTCGCGGTTCACCGCCTCAAGTTCGGTCTTTTGCCGGAGCAGGTCCGTGTTGAGCCAGGAGACCTCCTCCTCCGCGTGCTGCCGCTGCTGTATCTCCTGCTTCAGTGCCGCGTTTGCCTCGGAATACTGGGCGGTCCTTTCGGCCACCATTTGTTCCAGCTCCGCGTAGAGGCGCTTAAGCTCCGTCTCGGCCAGGCGCTGCGCCGTCACGTCGGAAAATACCACCGCAAAGCGCCCCGGCGCCGTGCTGTAAGCGTTCAGCTCGAAATATTTCCCCAACTCCCGAAGCTGCCCCTCGAAGCGGTCCGGCTCTCCGGTGAGCGCCACCTTCCCAAGCCTCTCGATCCAGAGCGGCCCGACCTCCGGCAGCAGTTCGCGCACCGTCCTGCCGACGGCGTTTTCGGAACTGAGTCCGGTCATCGTTTCGAAAGCCCGGTTGACCTGCAAGAACCGGTAGTCGACCGGCTCCCCGGAGGCGGAGCAGATCACCTCGTGCAGCGCGAACCCGTTCTGCATTCCGTCGAAGAGCTGTCGGTACTGCGACTCGCTCGAGGCGAGCTGTTCGTTCTTTTGGGAGATGAAGGCAAGGCCCCGCCTGATCAGCATGAAGAGCAGGCAGGAGGTCACCAGGAGAAAGAGCCCCCCCTTGAGGATCTCCAGGCGGGTCAATAGCTCCGGGTCGGACACCATGCTGCCGAGAAGCCTGTCCGAGAACAGTATCCAGAGCGCCCCCACACCGAGGTACCAGGCGATTACCCGCAGCGGCATCAACCAGATTTCATCTTTCACATCTTCTTTAACCGGCATGGGCTCACCTGAACGTCTCTCTTGGAAAATCGAATGCCGCTGCCACGCAGGTTTTTGTACAGGCCGTGCAGACGCAGGAGCAGGCGTGTTTGGCTACAGCACCGCTAATTGTATCGTAGGAGGCCGGCCGTTAAAAGCGACTGATGGTAAATATATCGGCAGACGGGGTCAGAAGTTCAATAGAATTGTTTGTCAGACGGCAAACGCGATCCATTTTGCCTGGCAGCACCGGTCGAAACAGTTCAGCCGCAGGTCAGGCCGCAGTCCAGGATGGGGAAAGGAGTCAAAGGGGAAGCGCACTCTGGAAGCAGAAGAATAATCATCTGTATGAACGGCGGGATATCAAGGCAAAAGGGCGGGATAGTGCCAGTCATCCGAAACAGCTGGCAGCAGAGGGGGAAGGATAAGAGAGACGGGCGCAAGGGCGACTCTGGCTGGCGTGCCCGGGATGAATCCTGGCCGGGGCTACCAGCGCTCCGGCCAGGCGAGGCGGAGACCAAGCGCTATCAGTACGCCGCCCGCCACCTGTCCGACCCGCTCGCCTGCTCCGGAGCGCCGGTTCAGCCAGCGGCCGATCTCGCCGGCACAGAGCGCGACCAGGCCGAATCCCGCCAGGGTGAGGAGCACGAAGGTGCCGCCCAGCACCAGCATCTGCGGCGCCACGGCACCCCTGCCGGCATCCACGAACTGCGGGAAGAACGCCAGGAAGAAGAGCGCCACCTTCGGGTTCATGATATTGGCAAGGATGCTCTGCCGAAAGATGACCCGGCACTGCACGGCTCCGGCGGCTCCCTCCGGAACAAGGGAGGTACTGCTTCTCAGCATCCGTATCCCGAGGTAGATCAGGTAGAGCGCGCCGGCGTATTTGACGCAGGCAAACGCCGCAGCCGAAGAGGTGATCAGGGCGGAGAGGCCGACGACGGCGAAGAAGGTGTGGGCGAAGTTGCCCAGGGCGAAGCCCGCCGCCGCGGCGAGTGCCGCCCTCCTCCCCTGGGCCATGCCGCGCGTCATGACGTAGATGATGTCCGGGCCGGGGGTGAAGATGAGGACGGTGGAGGCGGCGGCAAACATGGCGAGCTGGGTTGGCGAGATCATGAGTCTGCTCCTTTCCCCTGAGCAAAAAGGGGCGCCGGCCAGCGCATCCGCCGGGCCGGCGCCCCGATCAATTTACAGTTCGAAAAGCCTGTGATGCGAGCGCTTGCGCCGGCCTAGGGGTGGCGGTAGAGCATCTTCAGAATGCGGGAGAGCTGCCCCTTCATCTGGGCCCTCTCGACGATGACGTCGACCATGCCGTGGTCCAGCAGGTACTCCGCCCGCTGGAACCCCTCGGGGAGCTTCTGCCTGATGGTCTGCTCGATGACGCGGGGTCCGGCAAAGCCGATCAGCGCCTTCGGCTCCGACATGTTGATGTCACCCAGCATGGCGAAACTCGCGGTCACCCCGCCGGTGGTGGGATCGGTCAGGATGGAGACGAACGGCAGCCCCGCTTCGCGCAGCTTTGCCAGCGCCGCCGAGGTCTTGGCCATCTGCATGAGCGACAGGATGCTCTCCTGCATCCTGGCCCCGCCGGAAGCGGAGATGATGATGACCGGGGTGCGCTCGGCAAGGGCGCGCTCTATGCCGCGGGTGATCTTCTCGCCGACCACGCTCCCCATGCTCCCCCCCATGAAGGAGAAGTCGAAGACGCAGATCTGCACCGGGGTCCCCTCGACGGTACCAGCGCCGCAGATGATGGCGTCCTTGCTGCCACCCTTGGCAAGCGCTGCGTCGATGCGGTCCTGATAGCTCTTGGTGTCCTTGAAATTCAGGAAGTCGATCGAGACCAGACCGGCGTCGAGCTCGTTGAAGCTCTCCTCGTCCAGCAGGAGCTCCAGCCTCCTGCGGGCCGTGACCCGGTAGTGGTGGTTGCATTTCGGGCAGACGTTGAGGTTGTTCTCAATGTCCTTCGTATAGATGGTCGCGCCGCAGCTGACGCATTTCGTCCAGAGCCCCTCGGGAACCTTCACCTTGTGGTCCGGTCCTTTTGCCATCGGCGGATTGTCTCTTTTAAACCAAGCCATATGTGCCCTCGTAAGGGGGGATCTCCCCCGCTTTTGTCGTTGATCAGATCTGGGGGTGATATTTACCAGATCGGCGTCAGTATGTCAAATAAAACGGCATACGGCGCAGCCCAAGCTGCCGGAATCACGGGATTAGCCCCCGGCTGCCGGAGTTCACTCCGGCTTTCAGCGCGGCCACGAAGGCGCCCAGTTGCCGCAGCAGCTCCGTCCCCTGGTAGCGCTCGAAATACTTCACCAGGGCGCTCCCCACCACGACGCCGTCGGCCACCCGGCCCACCTGGGCCGCCTGCTCCGGGTCTGAGATGCCGAAACCTACCACGAGCGGCAGGCTCAGCTCCCCCCGCACGCTGGTCACCCGTTCGGCGAGGGTGTCGGCCACCGCGCTGCGCGTGCCGGTGACGCCGAGCACCGAGACGTAGTAGATGAAGCCGCTCCCCAGGCGGGAGACCGCCTCGACCCGGGAGCGGTCCGAGGTCGGAGTGAGCAGGAAGATGAGGTCGATCCCGCGCCCGTCCGTCGCCCCCTTCAGCTCGGCCGCCTCCTCGGGCGGCAGGTCCACCACCAGAAGGCCGTCGACGCCGGCCGCGGCTGCATCGGCCGCGAAGCGCTCGGCCCCGTAGGCGAAGATCGGGTTGAAGTACCCCATCAGCACGATCGGCACCTGGGTGCGCGCCCGAAGCCTGCGCACCATGTCGAGGATCCCGGGGAGCGTGGTCCCCGAGGCGAGTGCGCGCTCCGAGGAGAGCTGTATGGTGGGGCCGTCGGCCATCGGGTCGGAAAACGGCACGCCGAGTTCAATCAGGTCGCACCCGGAGCGCTCCAGTTCCAGCACCACCTCTTCGGTGGTCGGGAGATCGGGGTCCCCCGCGGTGACGAAGGTCACCAGCGCCGTTTCCCCGCGTCCCTTCAGTTCAGCGAATTTATCTGCAATCCTGCCCATCTGTGTCTCTCCTTCAGGCCGTTCAGATCTTGAACGATTCCATTTCCTTTTTGAGCAGATCGGTCTGCCGGAACAGCTTGTAGACCGCCTCGTCCATGACGCGGGTCGCCTCCAGGTTCGCCTCGGTGGCGGACTGGATGTCCTCGACCGAGGTGACGATCTGCTCGCTCCCCCGGCTCTGCTCGTCGCAGGCGCGCTTTATGTGGCGGATCATCTCGGTGATGCTCTCGGTCGACTGGGCGATCAGGTTCCCCACCTTGTTCTGCTCCCGGGTGGAGGAGAGCACCTGCGAGGCAAGCCCCTTCATGTTCTCGACCGCGCCCATGATCAGTTCGCTTCCCTGCCCCTGCTCCCGGGTCGCCTTGGCGATCTGGGCCACCATCTCCGAGACCTGCTCCATCGCCTCCCGGATCATCTGGCTCCCCTTGGCCTGCTCAACCGTCGTGCGCGCGATCTCGGCCACCTGGGCCGTCGCCTCGGTGACGCCGATGACGATCTTGGTGAGCGCCTCGCCGGACTTCTGGCTCAGGAGCTCGCCGTCGCTGATGGAGCGCTCCGCCTGGTTGATGGCGTCGACCGCCCGGCGGGTCTCCTCCTGCACCCCGCGGATCACCAGGGCTATCTCCCGGGTGGAACTGGAGGTGCGCTCCGAGAGTTCCTTGATCTCGTCGGCCACGACCGCGAACCCCTTGCCGTGCTCGCCGGCCTGGGCCGCTATGATTGCCGCGTTGAGCGCCAGGAGGTTGGTCTGCTCGGCGACCTCGTCGATCACGGAGAGGATGTCCCCGATGTCGCCGGCCCGGTCCGACAGAGTGTTGATCACCTCGCTGGTTATCCGGGAGGCGCGCTTTATCTCCTGCATCCCGCCTATCACCGCGTCCACCGCCTCGCGGCCGGTCTCCGCGTCGACACGCACGGCCTTCGAGATGGCCGCCGTCTCGTTAGCGTTTCGCTCCACCTGCTTGATGGAGCTGTCCATCTCCATGACCGAAGAGGCGGTCGCCGTCGCCACCTCCATCAGGCTCACCACGCCGTTTCCCACCTGCTTGATGGACACCCCCATCTCAACGATGGACGAGCTGACCTCGCCCACCGACTGGGACAGGTTCTCCATGTTCTGCACCACCTCCTCCACGCTGGAGGCCATCTCCAGGATCGAGGAGGAGCTCTCCGAGGCGGAGATGGAGAGCGAGTCGACCCCGTGGGCCACCCCCTTCACCGAGGTGTTGATCTGGACGATGGCTGCGGAGGTCTTGGAGACGCTTTCGGCCTGGGTCTTGGCCGACTGCACCACGGAGTGGGAGGCCTGGGCCATGGTGTCCGAGATGCCGGCGAGCTCCGCCGAGGAGCGGGATACCTTGCCGATCATGCCGGAGAGCTTCCCCACCATCTCGTTGAAATCGCTTCCGAGAGTCCCGAGCTCGTCATCGGACTCCAGCGACACCTTCGCGGTCAGGTCCCCCTCGGCGCCGCTGTTCACCGCAACCGCCATGATCCTGATCCTCGTGACGATGTTGCGGGTGATGAGCAGGCC
>DATCHY010000233.1:0-4114 GCA_036508065.1 Geomonas sp.
AAAGAACGGCCCCTCCGATTAGTGCGGAGAGGCCGTTCTTTTTAAAAAAAATGGTGCGCCTGGAGCGATTCGAACGCCCGACCCCCAGATTCGTAGTCTGGTGCTCTATCCAGCTGAGCCACAGGCGCAAGCTTAATTACGGCATTTACTACGGCAACAACTGCTTAAAAGATTTACTACGGCATTTACTACGGCACGAAACGAAGGGCTCACAGCGGTTAACCGTAAGCCCCTGATTTAATTGGTGCGCCTGGAGCGATTCGAACGCCCGACCTATGGATTCGTAGTCCATTGCTCTATCCAGCTGAGCTACAAGCGCAAATTGTGTCAAATGGCCGGAACGTAGTCGACCAGAGTAAAACCGTAATGCGGATGCTGAAAGGGATGGGCTGTCGGGTAGAGCGCGAAAAGCCATCCCTTGTTGATCTCCCGCCCCCCCTCGATCACTCTGA
Source organism: Geomonas sp. (assembly GCA_036508065.1). Classification (GTDB taxonomy): domain Bacteria; phylum Desulfobacterota; class Desulfuromonadia; order Geobacterales; family Geobacteraceae; genus Geomonas. The sequence goes on from DATCHY010000233.1 coordinate 453, forward strand.
GCTGCGCGGCGGGGTTCTTCAGCTCGTTGGACTGGGAGGTGAGGGTGGTCCCCTCCATCACGAAATGCGGCAGAAAATTATCCACACTGAGCGTCAGATCCGAGCCGGGCAACTTGAGCTCGGTCCCGATGGCAATTGTGTAAATCTTCTGTCCCTCGGCGTTCTTGTCGACGACGGCTATCTTTACCGCCTTCCACTTCCCCTTCACGCTCTCCGGCACGACCACCACCGAGGGGGCCTTGACCGGCTGCGGATGGGAAACTGCCGCCTTTCGGTTCTCTTTCTCGTTGCAGCCTGCTGCGGCAACCGTAGCGACCAGAGATAAAACGAGAAGTTTCATCAATCGCTTCAATCCAGACCTCCGCTACCGCCCTGCAACTTCCTTGCATGCAAGCTAAAAATGGCGGAGAGCGAGGGATTCGAACCCTCGATACCGGTTTCCCAGTATACTCGCTTAGCAGGCGAGCGCCTTCGACCTACTCGGCCAGCTCTCCGTTTGAAATCTATGCTGCGTCCTGCAAAATATTTGGCGGAGGAAGTAGGATTCGAACCCACGGAACTTTCGTTCAACGGTTTTCAAGACCGCCGCCTTCAACCACTCGGCCATTCCTCCAAAGTCTAGCTGATCCGCTCCAGCCCGCCCATGTAGGGCCTGAGCGCTTCGGGAATCAGCACCGAACCGTCGGCCTGCTGGTAGTTCTCCAGCACCGCCACGACGGTCCTTCCGACTGCAAGGCCTGAGCCGTTCAGCGTATGTACAAATTCCGGCTTCGCCTTTTCATCCGGCCTGAAGCGGATCCCTGCCCGACGGGCCTGGAAGTCTTCGAAACAGCTGCAGGAGGAAATCTCACGGTAGCAGTTCTGACCCGGCAGCCAGACCTCTATGTCGAAGGTCTTGGCGGCCGAAAAGCCTATGTCACCGGTGCAAAGTTCCACCACACGGTAGGGAATCTCAAGCCGGCGCAGCACCTCCTCGGCGTTGCCGAGCAGTTTCTGCAGTTCGTCGTAGGAATCCGCCGGTGCGGTGAACTTCACCAGCTCCACCTTGTTGAACTGGTGCTGCCTGATCAGCCCCCGCGTGTCCTTGCCGTAGGACCCAGCTTCCTTGCGAAAGCATGGGGTGTGGGCCACATAGGATATCGGGAGGTCGGAACCTTTCAGAATCTCGCCGCGGTGTATGTTGGTAACCGGCACCTCAGCCGTCGGGATGAGAAAAAAATCAACCCCTTCCATGTGGAAGAGATCTTCCTCAAACTTCGGGAGCTGGCCGGTCCCGATCATGCAGTCCCTGTTTACCATAAACGGGGGGAGCATTTCAATATATTTATGCTGCTCGGTGTGCAAATCGAGCATGAAGTTAATGAGAGCCCTTTCCAGCCTGGCGCCGGCACCGCGGTACAGCGTGAAACGTGCCCCCGCGAGCTTGGCACCGCGCTCGAAATCGAGGATGTTGAGCTCCTCGCCGATTTCCCAGTGCGGCTTGGCCGCGAAGGGAAGCGCGGGGACCTCGCCCCAGCTCCGCACCACCACGTTGTCCGCCTCGGATGCTCCCACCGGCGTGCTGGCGTGCGGGATGTTCGGGATCGTTAAAAGGAACATCTGCAGTTCCTCTTCCACAACGCGCAGTGACTCGTCGATCCCCTTTATCTTCTGGGAGACCTCGCGCATCTCTGCCTTGCGCTCCTGCCCCTGGCTCTTGTCCTGCAGGCGGCCGATCTCTTCGGTGACCTTGTTGCGCAGCGCCTTGAGAGTCTCGCCCTGCAGCAGCAGGTCGCGACGTCGCCCGTCCAGTTCCTTGAAGAGGGCGATATCGACCCCTTCACCCCTGGTTTTGAGCCGCGCTTCTACAGTCTCCAGATTTTCGCGTAGGTATCTCGCGTCAAGCATCGGTCACGCCTTTACTTTCTGATTACCAAAGTTAGACTTTCTAACATCACGAGGGCCGATAGTCAACGTTTTTATTCCGGATATCCCTTTGCCGACCGATTTTTCTTCAAACGCGGAGCAGACCATGCCGAGACTTTTCGTGGCGATCGACCTTCCCGACCAGGTTAAGGATGTCCTGGCCCCGCTTTCTCACGAGCTACCCGGAGCGCGCGTGGTCCCTCCCGAGCAGCTGCACTTGACGCTGCGCTTCATCGGCGAGGTCGGCCACCAGACCTTTGCCGCGATCAAGACCGCCCTTGCCGGACTCTCTTTCCAATCTTTTCCCCTTGCACTGTGCGGGGTCGGCCACTTCCCCCCCGGAAAACGGCCGAGGGTCCTCTGGGTAGGGATGGACCCCAGCGAAACGCTCATCCAGCTGCAGCAGGATCTGGAACTTGCCCTCCTCGACGTCGGCCTCCCTACGGAGGAGCGCCGCTTCTCCCCTCACATAACGATCGCCCGCCTCAAGGAAACCGATCCGGCTGCCGTCAGCAGCTTCGAGGTGCTGCATCGGGACATGGCCTGCGCTACGTTCGAGGTGCGCGAGGTCATTCTCTACTCCAGCGTCCTCACCAACCATGGTGCCATCCACAACAGGGAAGCTGAGATCCGCTGTCAGGACGCTTCCGCTGCCAGCTGACCGGCGGCATCCCCTGGCCGCAAGTACCCAGTCCAGCTTGAAATAACGGGGAACAGTTCAACGCCGTCTGTTGTTTTTTGTAGGTTGGCGGTGAGCGGTCTCATCGTGAACCCCGACGTTGCTATATTGGGGTTCACGATGGAGCTGTTCACCCCAACCTACCGTCGGCAAAAGACGAAGTTTTAAGCTGGACTGGGTATTAGGCATGCGGATTTCGTGAGATCCAGCAGGAGCCAGGGGGCGACGTTCGCGGCAGGGATGCCGCTCCTTCGAGTTTTAGCTGGCGGGGAGAGCATCGCTAATCGGTTGGGTGGGGATCGACGGGTTCGGGGGAGTGTGTTTTGATGTGGAAAAGTTGCTGCGGCTGACCTGCTGTCCTTCCGGATTATCTGCACCGTGCCCGGTGTCAAAAAACCACTGTCAATAAACCGCCGCCGTCAGACTTCCTGCAGGCTTTGGTCCCGCGGCAAGCTGTCAATCCGGAGGGGGGATTCCCCTCCAGATTGACCCTTGGTCCTGGGTTAGAACAGCTTGAGGACGGACTGCGCTGCCTGCGAAGACATGGAGAGCGAGGTGGTCCCCAAAGACTGACGCGTCTGCAGCATCAGCATGTTGGCACCTTCCTGGTTCATGTCGGCAAGGGTGAGGTTATCCGAACCCGTTTGCAGCGTACTGATCATTCCGTCTGTGAAACTCTGGCGGGTGGTGATGATGTTGAGGTTTGCCGCCAGGGTCTGGGTGTTGGTCCGCAGAACCGAAATTGCCGTATCCATCCTGGCAGCATCAGCTGTGATGCTCGAGGATGCCTGCCAGTTGCCGCCAGCGCCTGTGAGGCTTAAGCCCGTGGAGTTGCCGAGGAAGCCGACCACGTCCAGTTTGGAGCTGGCCGACTCGTTGAAGTTGACGGTCAGGGTGTTGCTGGAACTGAGCAAGTTCAAGCCCCGATAACCCGAGTCCGACGAGATGTTGTCGATCTGGGTGCGGATGGTGTCGTACTGGGATGCAAGCTTCGACTGCACGTTGGTGTCGCTGGTGGAAAGGGCGGATTGCGCGACACCTTTTGCTGCGTTGATCAGGCCGGTGATCGCTGTGACGC
>DATCHY010000234.1:0-6497 GCA_036508065.1 Geomonas sp.
GGTCCAGAAAACGGTCGTTGCCATGAAGGAGATAGCCGGCAAGATCAATATCATCGAAGAGATCGCCCGGCAGACCAACCTCCTGGCACTCAATGCGGCCATCGAGGCAGCGCGGGCAGGCGAACACGGCAAGGGGTTCGCGGTCGTGGCGAGCGAGGTGAGAAAGCTCGCCGAACGGAGCCAAAAGGCGGCTGCCGAGATCTCCGAGCTCTCTTCCAACAGTGTCGACATCGCGGTGAAGGCGGGGGAACTGCTGTCGAAGATGGTACCGGATATCCAGAAGACCGCCGAACTGGTTCAGGAGATCAGCGCCTCCAGCAGGGAGCAGGATACCGGCGCCGAGCAGATCAACAAGGCGATCCAGCAACTCGACCAGGTTATCCAGCAAAATGCCGGCGCTTCCGAGGAGATGTCCTCCACGGCCGAGGAGTTGGCCTCCCAGGCCGAGCAGTTGCAAAACACCATCGCCTTCTTCAAGATAGACGAGCGCGGCGCGGGGAACCCCACCAAGACAAAAAAGAGTACGGTCCAGCACTTAACCCACGCCAAGGGGAGCGGCTCCGCCGGCAAGGGGCACCGCATGGTCAGCGCCAAGGCCGTTGGCACTGATCTGCAGATGGAAGCCGGCAACCTCGACGATGGCTTCGAGAAATTCTAGCGCATAGCGGCATAACGTTTTATTGAGGGCATGGTTCTGTACGGGGACCATGCCCTCTGCCTATCCCGGTTTGACCCGGGGCGGGTCCCGTCTCCTTCCTGCTTCGCGTGGCCCTATTCCCTCCACCAATAAAGCCCGAGGCTATTCCAGATTACAGCAGCTGCACCTCGCTCACCCGCACGATGAGCAGCGCCTGGCGAAAATTCGCCGTCAGCCCCTCCCGGTACCCCTTCCACCAGTCGCGATCGAGTTCGTCCGTCATCACCTCGTAGATGACGATGTCGTCATGGACCGTCGTGTCCCGGGTCTCCTTCCAGAGCCCGCGGGCCGGCGAGCGCATGTAGGTGGTGATGCCGCCGAAGCGATCCGACAGGTCGTCGCGCACCCGCAGGAACTCATCCTGCCCAAACGGCTTGCCATCGTTGTCATAAAGCGGCAGCAGAATCTGGATAAGGTGCATGGTCCTGTCTCCTCGCGCCTCTCTACAGGGTCTCGCGCACGTCCATGATCTCGCGCACATGGGATCGCATAACCTCCACGAGCCGGTCCTTGGGAACGCCCTGGACCTTGAAGGTGTTCACCCAGGTGCCTTCATCGTTCGAATCCGGGACCTCGCTGAAGGCGAGGCCGACGATATCGCCCCCCGCGGCGTAGATCGCGCTGGTAATCTCGGCGAGTGTCCCCTTGGCGCCGGAGGTGGCGACCGTGATGCGCACCCCCGGACGGCGGCCTCCCAAAAGCTGGAGCAGGGTCTTGAACAGGTCGGACTCGGAGATGACACCTACCAGTGTGCCGTCCCGCATGACCGGCAGGCCGCCGATCCGGCGGTCAGCCATGACGCGCGCGGCCTCTTCCAGCGGCGTATCCTCGGGGACGGTGATGACTTCCCGGGTCATTATCTTCTCGACGGTGAGCTTGGCTAGCAGTTCGTGTATCTCCCAGATCGCCAGCGAGGTCGCGGGCGACGGGGAGGCGAGCAGCAGGTCCCGGTCGGAGATGATGCCGGCCAGGCGGCCGTGACTGTCGACTACTGGCAGCCGCCGGATCTTTCTGTCGTTCATCAGGCGGAGCGCGTCTGTCAATGACATATCTGGAGTCGCGGTTACGGGGTTGAGAGTCATTTTGTCTCGAACAAGCATGGAACCTCCCGGGTCAAGCGTGATTTCAACAGACGCAAACAGTCTCGCGGTTCATAGACCGACCATCCTGCAAGAGTCCCAAGCAGCAGGATCAGTAATGCCAGACAAACGGAAGAGCCGTCGCACGTACCCAGTATAGCAGCTGCGATAAAAGGAACAAACGGGAACAATCCGAAACGGATCACAGGTCACGGACCTCTGATCCGAGGGCCCGATTATGGAGTTATTTGGAGGGGAGCAGGCCGTCGACCAGATCCAGCACCGCGTCATCACGGTTCAGGGTGTAGAGGTGCACGCCCGGCACGCCGGCAGCCAGCAGTTCCCGCGCCTGCCGCCTGGCGTAGGCCACACCCAGCTTCTGCACGGCAGCTGCACCGCCGCGGCTGTCGGCCTCCTCCAGCTCGGCGAGGTAGGCGGGGGGAAGCGTTGCACCGCACATGGCGACGATGCGCCGGATGACCTTGAGGCTCACTACGGGAATAATGCCCGGGATGATCGGTTTGTCGATGCCAGCGGCACGCGCACGAGCGACGAAATCGAAATAATGGTTGTTGTCGAAGAAGAGCTGGGTGATCACGAAGTCTCCTCCCTGATCCAGCTTCAACTTGAGGTAACTGAGATCCTCCAGCGGGCCCGGCGCCTCCGGGTGGGTCTCGGGGTAGCCGGCCACGCCGATTCCCATCCGCGGGTGCACGTCTTTTATGAAGGCGGCCAGATCGGAGGCGTGCAGCAGGGTGCGGCAAGCGGAGAACTCGGGCGGGGCATCGCTCGGGGGATCGCCCCGCAGCGCCAGGACGTTGAAAACTTCCGCCTGCGCCAGATCGTCGAGAAACCGCTGCACTGAGCCCCGATAGGCCCCGACACAGGTAAGATGCGCCATGGTCTCCAGGCCGTGATCCTTCTTGAGCCGGGTGACGATCTCGAGGGTGTCCCCCTGGGTGCTGCCCCCCGCCCCGTAGGTGACCGAGGCAAAGAGAGGGTTGAGCTGCTCCAGCCTCCCGACGGTTTGGAAAAAAGCAGGCCATTCTTTTTTGTCTTTGGGGGGAAAGAACTCCAGGGAGATGAACTGCTCCCCTTGATTCATCTGATCGACTATTCTCATGGAATCTCCGGGCTCGTTACCATCGGGAGATGGCGATGCATCAGATTGCCATATTAACCGCGGAAAATAAACTTTTTTTCGCGTTCTGCACCTATTGTCCATCTCGGCACATCGATTGTCCAGCTCGGCACATCGGCCCAGACCGGAACCGGCCGGGGCCGCGACCTCCGTCCCAATCCATTTTGCGGGAGACCGCCACGGACAGGCGGCAAAGCGTTAGGGGCTGATCCGACACCGGCTGTCAATCCTGCGGCCGGCGCCCAGTCTCTCCTAACTGCGCAAAAAGCGCGAAAAAACAGGCCTTCGCTCAAAAATGCATTGCCGCCCCGTGCCGATAAATGCTATAAATGAAAGGTTCATGACCACAGGATCAGCCCTGTGGTTTTTTCATTTTCAAAAAAGGGAGCAAGTCATGATCAGCGCATCCAACGTCACCCTCGCCTACGGCAAGAGGGTCCTCTTCAAGGACGTCAACATAAAGTTCATACCGGGGAACTGCTATGGCCTCATCGGCGCCAACGGCGCAGGGAAATCCACCTTCCTGAAGATCCTCTCCGGCGAGATCGAGGCGGACAAGGGTGACATTACCGCAGGTAAGGGAAGGATCGCGGTTCTGAAGCAGGACCAGTTCGCCTACGACGATGAGACCGTCTTCAACACGGTCATCATGGGACACAAGAAGCTTTACAAGGTCATGGCCGAACGGGAGGCGATCTACGCGAAGCCCGAATTCTCCGAGGAGGACGGCATCCGCTCCGCCGAACTCGAGGCCGACTTCGCCGAGATGAACGGCTACGAGGTGGAGTCTGAGGCAGCGGTTCTCCTGAACGGCCTCGGCATCCCCGAGGAGATGCGCGGCAAGCAGATGAAGGAGCTTGAGGGCGGCGACAAGGTGCGGGTGCTGCTGGCCCAGGCGCTCTTCGGAAACCCGGACGTGCTCCTTCTGGATGAGCCGACCAACCACCTCGACCTGAAGTCGATCTCCTGGCTGGAGGATTTCCTGTTCCGCTTCCAGAACACGGTCGTCGTGGTTTCCCATGACCGCCATTTCCTGAACCAGGTCTGCACCCACATAGCGGATATCGACTTCAGCAGGATCCAGGTCTACGTCGGGAACTACGACTTCTGGTACCAGGCGAGCGCGCTGCACCTGAAGCAGCGCCAGGACGACAACCGCAAGACGACGGACAAGGCGGACGAGTTGAAGGCGTTCATCCAGCGCTTCAGCTCCAACGCATCCAAGGCGAAGCAGGCGACCTCCCGGAAAAAGCTCCTGGAAAAATTGACCATCGAGGACATGCCGACCTCTTCCAGGAAATACCCCTACGTGGTCTTCAAGCCGGAGCGCCCCTGTGGCGACATCATCCTCGAGATCAAGGGGCTTTCCAAGTCGATCGACGGGGTCCAGATCTTCAAGGATCTCGACCTGATGGTCAGAAAGGGCGACAAGATCGCCTTCGTTGGGAGCAACACCCTGGCGAAGACCACCCTGTTCCAGATCCTCGAAGGGGAACTGGAGCCGGACGCGGGGACCTTCCGCTGGGGGATCACCATCACCCATGCCTATTTCCCCAAGGAAAACAACGACTACTTCAAGAACGACCTGAACCTCATCGAATGGCTGGGCCAGTACTCGCCTCCGGCCGAGGGGGAGAGTTTCGCCCGCGGGTTCCTGGGGCGCATGCTCTTTTCGGGCGAGGAAGCGACCAAGAAGACCAGCGTCCTGTCCGGCGGCGAGCGGGTGCGCTGCATGCTCTCCAAGTGCATGCTGGCGGCAGCCAACGTGCTGATCCTGGATGAGCCGACCAACCACCTCGACCTGGAGTCGATCACGGCACTGAACAACGGGCTGATCTCCTACACCGAGGTAATCCTCTTCTCCTCCCACGACCATCAGTTCGTTTCCACCGTGGCGAACCGAATCATCGAGATCACGCCGACCGGGATCATCGACCGCGTCATGGGCTTCGACGAATACCTCGAGGACACCGAGGTGACGGCGACCCGCGACTCGCTCTGCAGCGGCCACGCGGAGCTGAGCCTGTAAGGATTTGCAGCAGAGGGACCGCAGCCCCGGGGAAACAGGGGGAATACACGGCACCTGCACGGCCAGGTAGTTTCAGCACTGGATAGAATTTTCCCGCTACATCTTGCACCCCTGTTGCGAAGCCGCAACAGGGGCTTTTTTACGCCTAATCGTTCCCGCCTTTCGCCGCGACAACCCTCCCGAACATTACCGGTCAGCTTTCGTTTTCCTGATGTACTACCTAGTCTGCTGGAAAGGGCCATAGTTATGCCGATGGACATTGGCCGAAATCACAAAAAGCCAACGCGCCAGCTCTAATTCAATATAATATTTATAATAATCAGCCGCCTCTATCTATTAAAGTCCATCGATGGATCTCCGATATGTTAAGGGTGAACCGTCACACCCTCAAGACAGGAGTCCATATGCAGTGGTACAGAGACCTCTCTATTAGCGCAAAGCTCATCATCTCATTCATGTTTATGATCATGCTCACGGCTGCCCTCGGCATTTTCATGATCACCAGGTTGAACAGCATCAGTACGACTGCAGAAGATGTGGCTAATCAGCAACTTCCAGGTATGTTGTCCATTTCAAAGATCAGTGAGTATTTCGGCAGCTATCGCCGCGGTGAGCTGCTTGAGGTTCTGGCTGACAAAAAGGAAGACATCGAGAAGTACGTCAAGCGTAACAAGGAAAACCAGGAAAAACTGAACAAGGAGCAGGCTGTTTACGAAAAGCTGATCGACTCAGAAAATGGAAAGAGATCTTACGTGGAGTTTGCAAAAGCGTTACAACTTTACCTGGCAGAAAATCCAAAGATCTCAGAGCTTGCCTTGGAAAACAAGGATGCCGAGGCCAGTGAATTGGCGCGCGGCGCTTCCAGCAAAAATTTCAACGAGGCTCTGAAGGCTCTGGAAGCCGTCAAGGACGCACAGGCCAAACAGATTCTCACTGAAACCAAAACCATGACATCCATAAGCGCGAGATCGCGCACCTTGATAATCATCGCCCTGAGCTTTTGCATCGTTATCGGTTTGATCGAGGCTGTCGTGATTGCCCGCCTCTTGAGCACACCGCTGCGTGATCTGGCGCGAAAGGCAGAACTAATTGCCAATGGCGACCTGAATGTTACAGTCGAGCAGAGCTCCCGAGACGAGGTTGGCCAGCTGAGCGGTGCTTTCGGCACAATGACACACAATCTGCGAAATCTGATCGGACAATTGTCTCAAACCTCCCTAGAATTATCATCTGCCTCAAACGAGCTCATAGCCACAGCCGAGCAGATTTCCACCGGCACCGAAGAGGTAGCCGCACAGGCAGGCACGGTGGCGGTTGCCAGTGAGGAGATGGCTGCAACATCTTCGGATATTGCCAACAGCTGTCACATGGCGGCCGACAGCGCACAACATGCTGCAACCACTACGCAGAAAGGCATCGAGGTAGTAGCACAAACGGTGAACGGCATCCGGAAACGAGGAGAGGAAGCTCGCGCCAATGCTAAGAACATCGAATCGCTGGGAGAACGCTCGGACCAGATAGGCGCCATCGTGGCCACCATCGAGGATATTG
>DATCHY010000235.1:0-2505 GCA_036508065.1 Geomonas sp.
CTCCTGTCCTTGCGGACGACGTCGAGCGACCTGTCAAAAAGGTTACCCGAATCTTCATTCAAGCGAACCACTTCCCACCTTTCACACCGGACACGTCACATTTGATTCCCGCTTGCTTAAACGGTGTTCTGGCCGTAAAGATACGGGTTCTGCGCCTGCGTTTGAAGGAAAAAAAGGCGGAAGGGCGAATAGTCGCCACCGGATCAAGCCCGCTCGGCGCGCCGGAGGCTATCTCTCGAGGAAATCCGTGCCGCTCGAGTTGCTCAGGATGCGGTTAAGGGAGAGCAGCCCTCGCTTCTGCGTGGACTTCACCGCCCCCACCGAGATGCCCATGATCTCGGCCACCTGGGCGTTGGAGAGGTTGTCGATGAACTTGAGCACGAGGACCTCTCGCTGGTTGTGGGTGAGCTTGTGCATCGCCCGGTAGAGGCGCTCGCTCTCCATGTCCGCGAGGACGGTGGCGACCGGGTTTCCCCGAGGGGACGCCGTCGGGGGCTGGTCCTCGATAGGGACGCTCTCCCTCTTGGACTCCCTGCGGAAGAAGTCCACCACCAGGTTGTGGGCGATGCGGTACAGCCATGAGCTGAACGCCACGTCGCGCATCTCGTAGGAGTCGATGTTTTCGAAGGCTTTCAGGAAAGTCTGTCCCGTGAGGTCCTGGGATTCGGGGAGGTTCCCGATCTTATAATAGACATACCGGAATATCTGGTCCACGTACTCATCGTAGAGCATGCCGAACGCCTCAGGGTCTCGGCTCTTGGCCTTTTTAACCAGACTTCGAACGCCGGCATCGCTTGCCATTCAACACCCCGGTCTTGCGGCAGGTTCCAACTCCCCAGGCCTTTGCTTAAGGCAAAAAAGGGAAAAGTGAACCTAACCCCTGCGCCAATCAGTGCCTTTAGTTATCTATAGTTAAGAACAGTGTACTTGAGTATACTATATTTTTTCCCCGTGTGAAGTTATTTTGACCGCATGGTCGAGAAACCGCAAGTGCTGTCACCAATTGGCAAATACCCGGTTGATGATGTTTCCTTCGATTTCAACTGATGGGCTCTCGTGTGCCAGGGGACGGCGCCGCAGCAAGCGGTTGACGTCCAGTGCCTGCTCTGCTAAAGTTTGCTTGTACTGTTAAGCTCCGCCTCACGACTCTCGGGCTCTTATGGCACCTGCGGGCGACAAACTCCACGGACAGGCAAGGCGCGAGGCCTTTTTCGAAAGCCCCGCGCCCAGATCCCCCGGCGCGGCTCCGTCTTCCGCGATGACGGTCGCTGTCCACGGCGCCAAAGGCGGGGTGGGCACCACCATGCTGGCGGCCGAGATGATCAGAGAGTTCGCGGCAGCCGGCCGGTCGGTGGCGGCGGTTGACGCCGATCTCGACCGCGGGTCGCTGCACTACAGGCTGGACACCCCGGTGGGGCGCGGCACGTTCACCATCGCGGATGTTGCCAGCGTGATAGACGAGATCTCGGCCGAACGCATCGCAAGCGCTCTTGCCGGGTGCGAATCCGGCGCCCGGCTGCTTCCCTCGCCCTCCGACCCCTGCGACCGCCCGAGCCTCGGGTCCGCCCACGCCCGGAAGCTCGTCGACGCGCTGTCCGCGGCTTTCGATTACACCGTCGTCGACACCAGCGCTTCTCAGGACCTTTTCATCACCGGCCTGCTCTCGGCATCGGACGTGGTGGTCCTGGTGGTGACTCCCGAGCTCGCCTGCCTCGGTGGAGCCAGGCGCGCGCTTGCCGTGTTCGACTCTCTGCCCGGCGGCAGGCCCCGGACCGAGCTTGTCGTCAACCGCGTGGCGGTCGCGCGCGACCTGGTCACGCTGCGCGACATCGAGACCTTCCTGGGGATCAAGGCCGCGGCGGTCCTGCCGGAGGACGCCGCGAGGTGCCGCAGGCTCGGCGACGAGTGCAGGCCTCTCGCCTCCGAGCGCTCGCCGCTCGCCCAGGCAGCGCTCGCTTTCATCCGCGGGCTCCTGAGCTGAGGACGCGCCGCTATTTGTCGAACGACTTCCGGATCGAGCCCCAGCGCGCGGAGACGCCTTGCTTGAGGACCTGTCCCTGGAGCGCGCCGGTCGAGTCTATGTAATAGACCCCGCCTTCACCGTACGGATCGATGTTGCCGAAGCCGCTCAAGTACCCTGGTGCGCTGATTATCAGTCGCCCGTCGGGAGTCCAGGAGCTGAAGAAGTAGCCTAGCGCTGTCTGGTCCCCGCCATAGATGTCTGTGACCGGCATCGGGTACGTGCGTTTGTTCCCTCCGGCGGCATCGAAGAGCGCGAGCTGGACCGGCCGGGTCCCCACACCGGTCACCTGGGTATCCATGGCCGTGGCGAGCGTGCCGCCGTCGACCGAGAGCGACGGCAGGAAATACCCGTGGCCCTGGTTGCCGCTGTTCCCCGCGGAGATAAGCGTATCGGTCCCACCTGTCGCCACATCGGTCCGCAGGATGGAACCGCCGGTGACCTGACTTCCTTCGAAACCGGAGTAGACGAATTTTCCGTCGGGG
>DATCHY010000236.1:0-6630 GCA_036508065.1 Geomonas sp.
GATATCTAATGATCAACGAAATAGGAGTACTCGGCGCGGGGCAGATGGGGAGCGGTATCGCTCATGTCTTCGCCCTGAAAGGGTATCACGTGGTGCTGTTCGACATTTCGGCCCCCCAGCTCGATAAGGCGCTTGCCGTGATCCGGCAGAACCTGGAGCGTCAGGCGAAAAAGGGCGGCATACCCGAGAGCCTGATCGGCGAAGCGATGGGGCGCATCACCACCACCCGCGACCTGTCGGGGCTCGCCGGGAGTGACTTCTGCGTTGAGGCGGTCACGGAGCAGGAATCGCTCAAGCTGGAAATATTCCGCAAGCTCGACGAGGTGGTGCAGTCCTCCGCCATACTGGCATCGAACACCTCGTCCATTCCCATCACGAAGATCGCCTCGGTCACCAGAAGGCCGGACAAGGTGATCGGCATGCACTTCATGAACCCGGTTCCGGTCATGAGCCTGGTGGAGGTGATCCGTGGGCACGCGACCAGCGAGGAGACCTTCGCCACCACAAAGGAACTGGTGGCGAAGCTGGGCAAGGAGATGGCGGTCTCGCAGGACTATCCCGGCTTCATCGTGAACCGCGTGCTGATCCCGATGATCAACGAGGCTGTCTTCGCGCTCTTTGAGGGGGTGGCGAGCGCCGAGGACATCGATCGCGGCATGAAGCTCGGCACCAACCAGCCGATGGGTCCGCTGACACTCGCCGATTTTATCGGGCTCGACACGGTGCTCGCCATCGCCAACGTGCTTTATGACGGGTTCAAGGACCCCAAATATCGCCCCTGCCCGCTCTTGGTGAAGATGGTGAACGCGGGTTACCTGGGCCGGAAATCAGGCCGCGGCTTCTATAGCTATTAGGAGGATGCGAAACATGGAATTCAAGAGTCTTCTGCTGGAAATAACGGACGGCGTCGCGAAGCTCACGGTGAACCGCCCCCAGAGCCTGAACGCCCTGAACAGCGAACTCCTGGGCGAGCTCGAGTGCGCGTTCTACCAGTTGGGCCAGGATGCCGGCGTCAAGGTGATCGTCATTACCGGAGCCGGGGAGAAGGCGTTCGTGGCGGGAGCCGACATCAAGGAGATGGCGCAGATGAGCGCCTTCGAGGGGCACCAGTTTGCACTGAAAGGGCAGAGGGTCATGCTGGCGATCGAGAAGATGAAGAAGCCGGTAATCGCCGCGGTGAACGGATTTGCCCTGGGCGGTGGCCTGGAACTGGCGCTCGCCTGCGACTTCATCTACGCCAGCGACAAGGCGAAGCTCGGCTTCCCCGAGGTGACCCTCGGGATCATGCCCGGCTTCGGCGGCACCCAGAACCTCGCGCGCCTGATCGGACCCAACCGGGCGAACGAGATGGTCTTCTCCGGAAAGATGATCTCGGCGGAGAAGGGTGCTGCCTGGGGGGTGGTGAACGAGGTCTTTTCCGCCGAGGAACTGCTGCCAAAGGCGCTGGAGACGGCCGGGGCCATCGCCAGGACGGGGCTTCTCGGGGTCGGCTTCGCCAAGGACGCCATTGCCAACGGGCTCAACATGGGCAAAGAAGACGGCTTTCGTTACGAGGCCTCGCTCTTCGGAGTGCTGTTCGCGACCGCTGACCAGCGCGAGGGGATGGCGGCCTTCGTGGAGAGACGCAAGGCGGCGTTCACCGGCGCATAGCCGGCTCAGCCAGCCGGTTAGCGAAAGTTTGAGACCTGGGCAAACGGCTTCAGGCTTTGCCACGGATTACACGAATAAACACGAATGGTATCGGAGGCTTATCTGTAATGTCGGCCTGACCCGAATCGTAACCTGTTTTTTGTGTAACTGCCTTTTTATTCGTGTTAATTCGTGTAATCCGTGGCTGGCTGTTTTTAGGTGTGAGTATTAAATTTGGCCGTTTACCTAATCAGGTTACGGTGTGAGGTTGTGATAATCAAAGAGGCAGGCAATGCGTCTCTACGATACCGACAGGGGGGAACGATGAATTTCGAATTGAGCCAGGACCACAGGGTGTTGCGCGACAGCGTACGTGATTTTGTAGAGAAGGAGGTCAAGCCGCTCGCCGTGCAGACCGACGAGGAGCACATGATCCCGGACGCGCTGGTGGCGAAGATGGGCGAGATGGGCCTGCTCGGGAGCTACCTTCCCGAGGAGTACGGCGGCGCCGGGATGGACATGCTCTCCTACGCCATCGTGGTCGAGGAAGTCTCCAAGGCCTGCGGCTCCAGCGGCGTGCTGATCTCGGCCCATACCTCGCTTTGCAGCGGCCCGATCTACACGTTCGGGACCGAGGCGCAGAAGCGCACCTGGCTCCCGGCGCTGAACAGCGGCAAGACCATCGGCTGTTTCCTCCTGACCGAACCGGACGCCGGCAGCGACGCCGGTGCCATCACCACCTCTTTCCGGAGGGAGGGTGACGAGTACGTGATCAACGGCTCCAAGATCTTCATCACCAACGGCGGCTACAAGGGGACCGGCGTCGTCTTCGCGACCTCGGACAAGAGCCTCAAGCACAGGGGGGTTTCGGCCTTCATCATCGACCTTCAGTCCCCCGGTGTCGTGATCCTCAAGAACGAGAAGAAGCTCGGCATCCGCGGCAGCTACACCACCGCCTTCGCCCTGGACAACGTGCGGATCCCTGCGGAGAACCTGCTGGGGAGCGAGGGGCAGGGTTTCAAGATAGCGATGGATACCCTGAACGGCGGCCGCATCGGCATCGCCTCCCAGGCGCTCGGCATCGCCGAGGGCGCCTTCGACCTGGCCCTTGCCTACTCCAAGGAGCGCAAGCAGTTCGGAGCTCCCATCTGCGACCTGCAGGCGATCCAGTTCAAGCTAGCCGACATGTACGCCAAAATCGAGACCGCCAAGCTGATGACCTACAAGGCTGCCTGCCTCAAGGACACCAAGAAGAGCTACACGATGGAATCGGCCATGTGCAAGATGCTCGCCTCGGAGGCCGCGACCTTCGTCACCAAGGAGGCGATCCAGATCCACGGCGGCTACGGCTTCATCTGCGACTACGAGGTGGAACGGATGTTCCGGGACGCGAAGATCACCGAGATTTACGAGGGGACCAACGAGGTGCAACGGGTGGTGATTTCCAAGCTGCTGCTTGCCTAGTGCCGATCTTCGGAAATTATTCGGATTGACCTGGGACGGCCACCCGCCCCTCGAACCGTAGGGGCGACCCGGTGGGTCGCCTGCTTTAAATCTCGGTTCATCAAGCAAGATTTCCTTGGCAACAGGGCGACCCACCGGGTCGCCCCTACATTACGAAACTGTAGTGATCGGTTTACCAGGAAACCGTGACTGAAGATCGACACCAAGGCAAGTTCACAGTTCAAAATGAAGTTCATTGTCAATCGTCAATTGTCAATTGTCAATGGCTCTTCTGGTATAGTTTGTCGCAGGCGGCTTGCAATCTGAAACGATGGTCTCACGCTTCTCTACCGTGGGCTCAGGGGGTAATCATGAAAATTCTGGTTTGTATCAAGCAGGTTCCCGACATGGAGTCGAGGTTCAAACCGGACAGTGCGGGCGTCTGGTTCTCGGAAACCGATCTCGCCTTCCGGATGAACGAATACGACGAGTACGCCGTCGAGCAGGCGGTCCGTCTCAAGGAACAGCTGGGCGGCGAGCCGGAGCTGACGGTCCTCTCCATCGGCCCGGACCGTGTGGTCGAGGCGATGAAGAAGGCGCTTGCCATGGGGTGCGACCGCGGCGTGCAGGTCCAGGACCCAGCCGTGCAGCTGAAGGATCCCTGGCAGGTTGCTTCCGTCATCGCCGAGTTCGCCGGGCGGGAGAAGTTCGACCTGATCTTTACCGGGCTGCAGTCCCAGGACCGAGGCTCCGCGCAGGTCGGGGTGAACGTCGCCGAGATCCTCAACTATGCCTGCACCACCACGGTGGTCGGTTTCGAGTACGCCGATGGCGTCGTGACCGTCAAACGGGAACTGGAAGGGGGGATCAAGGGGGTCGTGCAACTCAGGACGCCGGCGCTCGTCACCTGCCAGCTTGGTTTGAACGTGCCGCGCTACCCGACGCTCCCCAACATCATGAAGGCGAAGAAAAAGGAGATTCTTGTCATTCCGGTGGCCGAACTGCTGCACCAGGAGCCGCGGGCCGTCACGGCAAGCTTTTATCCACCCGCAAAGAAGGGAGGCGGCATCGTGCTGGAAGGGGATGTCGGGGCCCAGGTGGAGCAGCTGCTCGGGATACTCAGGGAAAAAACCACGGTACTGCGTTAGGGGGATGACATGAAAGCACTGCTCGTTGGCGAATGCAAGGATGGAAAATTTCTCGAGTCGAGTTATGAGCTGTTTGGTTTCGCCGCTCAGCTTGGAGCCGAAACGGCCATGGTGCTGGTCGGACCCGAAGGGGAGCTCCCGCTCTATGGCGGGGTCGTTTATCTGGCGGACACCGGGAAGTACGGCGAGTACAACCCGGACCTCCATAAAAAACTGGTTCTGGCGGCGGTTGCGCGGGAAAAACCCGATTACGTCGTCTTCCTGCACACCTCCTTCGGTTGGGACCTGGCTCCCCGCATTGGCGCGGCACTGAAGGTGGCACAGATCTCCGAGATCGTCGCCGTCGTTGAGGGCGGTTTCGAGCTCCCCGCCTGCAACGCCAAGATGCGGCGCACGGTGAGACCGCAGGGTGCCATCGCCGTTTTGACCCTTCAGGGCGGAGCCTTTCCCGTGCTAAAGCCGGGCGGCTCCCCGCAAATGCACCCCCTCGATGCGGAGGGGGCGGCAGGGGTGACCTTTCTGGGCTACGAACCGGCAGAGGAAAAGGGGGTCGACCTTGCCAAGGCCGAGGTGATCGTCAGTGCCGGGCGCGGCATCGGCAAGATGGACAACGTCCCGGTGATAGCGGCCCTCGCCAAGGCGATGGGGGGCGAGCTGGGTGCCAGCCGTCCGGTGGTCGACGGCGGCTGGATCGCGCACGGGCACCAGGTCGGCACCACCGGCCAGACGGTGAGCCCGAAGCTCTACATCGCCTGCGGCATCAGCGGGGCGATCCAGCACCTGGCCGGCATGAAGAAGTCCGGCTTCATCGTCGCCATCAACAAGGATAAGGATGCGCCGATCGGGGAGGTGGCCGACGTGCTGGTGGTGGCGGACGTCATGCAGTTCGTGCCGGCCTTTACCGCGAAGCTGGCCCAATAAGCGCGAAAAAACAAAGCTGAAACCATTTGCCACGGAGAAGATCTGAGGAAATCTGAGAAAATCCGGTCGTCAAGATTAAACCTGTAATACCCGTCTCAGGTTCATACGACAGCTGTGCAACATTCAATCGGAGGAGGCAGCATGGATCTGGATTTGACGGAAGAACAGAAGCTGATTCAGGATACGGCCCGGGAATTTGCCGCGGAGCACCTGGCACCCCTGGCGGCCAAACTGGATCAGGAAGGGGACCGGCCCGCTTTCCTGGCCAACCTCAAGAAACTGGCCGAACTCGGCTTCATGGGGCTGAACGTGTCTGACGCCTACGGCGGCGCGGAGGCGGGCGTGGTCGCCTTCAGCCTGGCGATGACCGAGATCGCCCGCGCCTGCGCCTCGACCGCGGTGACCGTCTCGGTGAACAACATGGTCTGCGAGGTGATCCAGGCCGTCGGCTCCGAAGACCAGAAACGCAGCTACATACCGAAGATCTGCTCGGGAGAGTTCGCCGCCGGGAGCTTCGCCCTCACCGAGACCGGCGCCGGCTCCGACCCCTCTGCGATGACGACCCAGGCGGTGCTCGACGGCGACCAATGGATACTGAACGGCTCCAAGATCTTCATCACCAGTGCGCCCTATGCCGGCGTCTTCGTGGTCTGGGCCGTCACTGACCGTCTGGCTGCCAAGGGGAAGGGGATCAGCTGCTTCCTGGTCGAGTCGGGCACCCCCGGCCTCGTCATCGGCAAGGAGGAGCACAAGATGGGGCAGCACGCCTCCGCCACCAACGAGCTGGTCTTCGACGACTGCCGCATCCCGCAGAGCGCCCTGATGGGGAAGCTCAACGACGGCTTCCGGATCGCGGTCGGCGAGCTCGCCGGCGGCCGGATCGGCATCGGTTCGCTCGGCCTGGGCGTGGGGCTCGCCGCCATGGACTCCGCCACAGCCTACGCCTCGCAGAGGGTCCAGTTCGGCCAGAAGATCAGCGGCTTCCAGGCGCTGCAGTGGAAGATCGCGGACGCCTACACCGAGCTGGAGGCCGCAAGGCTCCTCCTGATGAACGCGGCCTACCGCAAGGAGAGCGGCAAGAGCTTCGCCAAGGAGGCCTCCATGGCAAAGATGTTCGCGACCGATGCGGCCAACAGGGCCTGTTACAGCGCGGTGCAGATGCTGGGCGGCTACGGCTATGTCGCCGAGTTCCCGGTGGAGCGCTACGCACGGGACGCTCGCATAACCTCCATCTACGAGGGGACCAACGAGATCCAGAGGGTGATCATCGCCAGGGAGGTGCTGCGGACCTTCGCCTGACTTTGCCTGTTGTATTGCGGGAGCTTTTCTCTTAACTATCGGAGGGGACAGATGAGTAACAGCAAGCGGATCAATCTGCAGCAGGCCGCCGAGATCGTCAGGGACGGCTCCAGTCTCACCTTTTCCGGGTTCACCATCTGGCGCCGGCCCATGGCCCTGGTCTACGAGCTCATCCGCCAGCACCGCAAGG